>JANNPG010000115.1:0-5498 GCA_031399805.1 Betaproteobacteria bacterium
CTCGCGGCCGGCGTCAAGGTCCACGGCTGCACGGTGCATTTCGTAACGCCCGAGCTCGATCACGGTCCGATAGTGATTCAGGCGGCAGTGCCGGTCTTGGCCGGCGACAGTGAAGACGCGCTGGCCGCGCGCGTGCTCGCCGCGGAGCATCGCATTTATCCGCAGGCGGTGCGCTGGTTCTGCGCGGACCGGCTGGCAATAACGCCGCAGGGCGCCGTCACACTCAAGGCGGCGCGCGGCGCGGATGGCGCGCTCGTCTCGCCCGCGCTCGACCCATGATGGCGCGCGCGCTCGTCGCAGTTGCCGCAGCCGCCGCCATCAGCGTCGCGGGTGCCGCAACGCCCCCGGCATCGGTCAAAGCGGATTACGCCGTCTACAAGGACGGCCTGCACATCGTCACGGTGCAGGAAACGTACGAAAAACACGGCGGCAAATACCAGATCGTCAGCGACAGCAATCCGGCCGGGCTGCTCGCACTGTTCGTGCGCACCAAAATCAAGGTGCAAAGCGCGGGCGCCGTCACCGCCGCCGGATTGCAGCCGGAACGCCTCGACTACGGCCGCCTCGACGATGCCAGCAAAAACGTCAGCGCGGCGTTCGACTGGCGCGCGCGCGAATTGCACATGACGTTCGACGGCCGCAACGAAACCGCGCCGCTCGTCCCCGGCACCCAGGACCGCATCAGCGTGATGTACCAATTCATGTTTTTGCCGCCGGACAAACTGAAGCTGCTGGAATTCCCGATGACCAACGGCAAGAAAATCGAGCATTACCGCTACGTGCTCGCCGGCCGCGAAAAACTCGACACGCCGCTCGGCAAGCTCGACACGCTGCACCTCGTGAAACACCGCGACGCCGGCGAAAACGGCGCCGAAGTGTGGCTCGCCGCGGACCGCCATCTGTTTCCGGTGAAACTGCTGATACTGGAAAACGACGGCTCGAAGTTCGAGCAGATCATCACGCGGCTCGAATTCAAGTGACGAACGAAGTGGCGAGCGTTCGCGTCATGCGCAAGCTCGGCTGGTTCGTCGCGCTGTCGCTGATCGTCCACCTGTGGTTTATCTACGGCGTGCCGTTCGAGCTGCCGCGCTTCGAACCCGCGCCGCGCGTGCTCGAAGCGCGTCTTGAGCCGGCGGCGCCGCTGCGGCCGGTTCTGCCGCGTGCGCAGCCGGCACCTTCGCGCCAGTCCACCGCTGAACCGATCGCGTCTGCACCGCTGCCGGATGCTGCGCCCGTGTCCGATGCCATAACGCGCGCTCAACCCGGACCGGCCGCCGCGGAAACGCTCGCAGCACCGCTTGCGCCGGCGCCCGTAGTCGCGGACAGCCGGCCGGCGGCGCTACCCGCGCTGCCGCTCGCGCGGCGCCTGCCGCGCAAAGGCGAAATCACTTACGCGCTTTATCTTGGCAATGACAAGTTCAACGTCGGCCGCACCCGGCAAACCTGGGAAATCGATGGCGACAGCTACCGCTTGACAAGCGTTTCAGAAACCAGCGGGCTGGCGGCGCTGTTCGTGCGCCAACGCCTCGCCTACGAAAGCCGCGGCAGACTGACTGCGCGCGGCCTGCAGCCCGAGCATTTCACAACCCAACGCGTGCGCTCCGGCAAGAGCGAAGACGCCGCGGCCGAATTCGACTGGAGCGCGGCAACGGCGGCGATCGGCAACCCGCCGCGCGCCGTCGCGCTGCCGCCGGATGCGCAGGACATCATGAGTTTCATGTATCAGCTGGGCCTCGTGCCGCTCACGCCGGGGCGCATCGAAATGCCGATCACCAATGGCTGGAAGCTCGAACGCTACGAGCTTGAAATCGGCATCGAGGAAATGCTGGAGACGCCGTTCGGCGCTCTGCGCGCGGTGCCGGTGAAGCAGGTGCGCCGCGCACAGCAGGAAACCATCGAGTTGTGGCTCGCGCCCGCCTACCGCTGGCTGCCGGTGCGTATCCGTTTCTACAACCGCGAAGGCGAGCCGTCGGGCGAGCAGCTCGTCAGCGAAATTCGCGTCAGCGACGAGTAAATCGACGAAAGCTGCGTGGACCAACTGAAAAATCCAAAACGACAATCAGCCAGCTCCTAAATTAAGGCCCACCTTGCCATCCGCAACCCGCAAGTCACGCACCAAAAAAATCGCGGTGCAAACCAACGCTGCATTCGCGCACCTCGCCGCCGCGGAGACGGCGCTTGCCCATGTTCTGCCGATGACGCAACCGGCCGACGCGGTGCTCTACCGCTATTTCCGCGCGCATCCCGAACTCGGCAAGCACGACCGGCAGTTCATCGCGGAGACCGTATTCGGCGTGCTCCGGCGGCGCATCGGGTTCGAATATCACAGTGGCGCGGACACGCCGCGGCGCCTGCTGCTCGCTTATCTGAATCGCGTCCAGGGCATGAGCCTGCGCCAGTTGGAGCCGCTGCTCGGCAGCGAAGATGCGCAATGGGCCGCCGCCCTCAAGGCGCGGCCCGACGTGGATGCGCCATTGCATGTGAAGGCCGAACTCCCGCAGTGGCTCGTCGCCATGCTTGCGCCCGATATGGCGGACGACGAAATCCTCGCGCTCGGCCGCGCGTTGCAACAACCGGCACCGCTCGATCTGCGCGTCAACTCGCTCGTCGCGGCGCGCGACGCCGTCATGCAGCAACTGGCGACCGAGGGGCTGGCGGTGCAGCCGACGCCGTATGCGCCGCTCGGCATTCGCATAGAGGGCAATCCCGCGCTCGGCCGCAACCCGCTCTTCACGAGCGGCCGTATTGAAGTGCAGGACGAAGGCAGCCAGCTCCTGTGCTATCTGCTCGCACCGAAACGGCGCGAAATGGTGGTCGATTTCTGCGCGGGCGCAGGCGGCAAGACGCTCGCACTCGGCGCTCTGATGCAGTCGCAGGGCCGCCTTTACGCGTTCGATGTCAGCGCGTCGCGCCTGAACAAACTCAAACCGCGGCTCAAGCGCTCGGGGCTATCGAACGTGCACCCGCAACTCCTGGTCAACGAAAACGACATCAAGGTCAAGCGCCTCGCCGGCAAGATCGACCGCGTGCTGGTCGACGCGCCGTGCAGCGGGTTCGGCACGCTGCGCCGCAATCCCGATCTCAAATGGCGGCAGAACGCAGCGGGCATCGTTGAACTCACGGCCAAACAAGGCCGCATACTCACGGCCGCCGCGGCGCTGCTCAAGCCGGGCGGGCGGCTCGTCTATGCGACGTGCAGCATCCTGCGCGCCGAAAATCAGAACGTGGTTTCTACGTTCCTCGCCGCGCATCCGCAGTTCCGGTTGCTGCCGGCGAGCGAAGTGCTCGCCCAGCAGCATATCGCGCTTGACACCGGCGAATATCTTCAGCTCTATCCGCATCACCACGGCTGCGACGGATTTTTTGCCGCCGTACTCGCGCGCGCGGCATGACCACCGGCGTCAACTCAAGGCGGTCCCGGCCGTTCTTGTGAGCATGCCTATCCGGTCGTCAGGTGCTGTGTTGCTGTGGTTTGCCGCCGGCGCCGCCGCGGCGCTGGAGCCCGCGCCGCCGGTTGTGCCGCGCACCGCGACCGGCACACTGCAATACGCGTTTACATCCGAACATCGTGCCGACGTGATGATTATCGCCGCGATCGACGCGGCGCGGCAGCAAGTGCTGGTGCAGGCCTACAGCTTTACCCACCGGCGCATCGCGGACGCGCTCAAGCGGGCGCACAGCCGCGGCGTTGAAGTCGTCGTGCTGGCCGACCACGAACAATCGCGCGCCAACCCGGCCGCACTGCGCGATATCGCGCGCTCCGGCGTTCCGGTACTGATGGACGCGCACCATGCGGCCGCGCACAACAAGCTCATCGTCATCGATACCGGTCACGCGGATTGCGCGGTCGTCACGGGCAGTTTCAACTTCACCTACGCCGCGCAACACCGCAATGCCGAGAACGTGCTGATCCTGCGCGGCAACCCGCCGTTGTGCGATGCCTACTTCAACAACTGGCGGCGCCATCAGGCGCACGCCCGCGCGCTGTCAACATCGCGGTGACGGGCGCCGGCGTGCTGCGTACTACGTGCTAGAATAATTTCGGTATTTGCACACCCTTAAAACCGTGACCGACTCCTTCGCCCCGCTGCTGCACTTGCTGTGGAAAGACCTGCGGGATGAGCGCATCCTGTGGCAGGTCGCGACCCTCCTTCTGAGCCTCGCCATTGCGGGCTGGATTTCCTACCTGGTGCGCCCGCGGCTGCGCGCCGGCGAGGGCAGCAAGCTCGACATCGGTTTAGGCGGACTGCGGCGTCTGGTGTTCCCGCTGGTGGCGCTCACGCTGGTGCTGACCGGACGCTGGATGCTGGCCCATTACCAATCCAGCATGAGCCTGCTCAACGTCGCCGTGCCGCTGCTAACGGCGATGGCCATCATCCGCTTCGTCGTCCACCTGCAGCGGCTCGTGTTCGCGCCGGGCAGCCTGTTCGCAACGTTCGAGCGCACCATCGTGTGGCTGATATGGCTGGGGTTTGCACTTTACGTGCTCGGACTCGCCCCCGGCATAATCGAGTTCTTCGACGACATCGGCTTCAAGATCGGCGGGCATCGCATCTCGCTCTTATTGGTCGGCCAGGCCGTGGTGTGGGTGATTGCCGGGCTTCTGCTCGCGCTGTGGGTCGGCCGCATCCTCGAAGAGCGGTTGATGTCCGCGCATGGCATGGACATGACGCTGCGCGTGATGCTGACCAAGCTCGTGCGCGCGCTGCTCGTGCTGGTCGCGGTGCTGATCGTGCTGCCCGTGGTCGGCATCGATCTCACCGCGCTGTCGGTATTCGGCGGCGCGCTGGGCGTGGGCATCGGCTTTGGCCTACAGAAAATCGCCGGCAACTACATCAGCGGTTTCATCATCCTCATGGACCGTTCGGTGACGATCGGCGATCTCGTCACGATCGAAAAGCATACCGGCAGGCTCTCGAAAATGACCGCGCGCTACGTCGTGGTGCGCGCGCTCGACGGCACCGAGGCGATCATTCCGAATGAAACCGTGATCACCTCGACCGTGATCAATCAGTCGTATACCGACCGCAAGGTCGCGATTGCGATGCCGGTGCAGGTGGGCTACGCGAGCGATCTCGATCTCGCGATGCGTCTCATGACCGACGTTGCGCAGCGCCACGCACGCGTGCTCGGCGCGCCGGCGCCGGGCGTGTTGATCAAAGCGTTTGCGGACAGCGGCATCGACCTCGAACTCATCGTCTGGGTTGAAGATCCGGAACAAGGCAAAACGAATTTGCGCTCCGACCTCTACTACGGTATTTGGCAGGAATTCAAGGCCCACGAGATAGTCATTCCGTACCCGCAGCGCGAAGTGCGTTTGCTCAGTGACTCGGCACCCATCGGCGAGTCGCCGGAAGCTGTGAAATAAGCCCTACGAAACAGGCTTCTATGCGGAGCGCGCCGCGCCCAGGAAAAGTTCAATCTCAAGTCCCAAAATAGTCCTTTCCTAGCCCCGGTTAATTCGCTACACTCGCCGCCAAATCCTCTCATAATTATTA
>JANNPG010000125.1:0-2552 GCA_031399805.1 Betaproteobacteria bacterium
CCCGCCATGGGCCTGGATGAGATCGGCTCCGCCATTTCGGAACACTTCCCGGCGATGGGCATCGAACGCTGGTATGTAATGTTCTACAGCGATGTCGCTTCGCCGCAATCCGTTTCATCGGCGCCGCCTGAAAGTTATAACCTGCTGTTTCAATATGAGGGCTCCAAATTTGAGATCCCGCGTAAACGCACAGCCATCGGCACGGGTCAACTGGTGCCGCGCGGTAAAACACCCGAGGATCATCGCTACACGGCAGTGGTCATGCCCTTGTCGCTGGCTCGCAACCGCTTCGGTTTCATGTGGGTCGAGATGGGTCCGCGTGATTGGGAAGTGTACGTCCGCATTCGCAACCTGGTGAGCAGTGCCTTGTTACGAACGATGCTCGTGCAACAAAAGGAACAGGCACAGCAGGAGGTGGAACGACTGCTCAAAGAGGCGCACGAACGCACCGCAGAGTTGTCCGTTGCCAAGGAGTGGGCGGAAAAAACCGCCGAAGAGAATGCGAAACTATATTCGAGCGAACAGTTCCGGCGTCGCGCGGCGGAGGCGCTCACGAAAGCCTCGCGTCAAATTTCATCGTTAGCCACCGTCGCTGAAGTGCCGCAACAGATCGTCGCACAACTTTTCAGTGTGGTCGCACACGAAAGAAGCGCGTTGTTCATGGAGGATGTGAACGGCGTCCCGCGCCTGCTTGCTTATTATGGCTTCCCGGAAGGCGCACCCATCACAGAGTTGAATTACAACATCAACGGGACAAACATTTACCACTTCCTCACAAAACAATCTGAACCCATGCTCGTGAACGATGTGGGACAAACACGCGGCTGGGGTCAATCGCCCTGGTTGCCTGTAGATCACTCCGTGCTGAGTCTGCCTCTGTATGCAAAGAACAAAGTCATCGGGATGCTCACCATCACGCGGAGCGAACCCGCGGCGTTCAACCATGATGACGTCCTGCTTGCCAGCACCTTCGCCGTACAGGCGGCAATCGCCCTCGAGAACGCGAAACTCTACGATGAAGTGACACGCTTCAACCAGATGATGGAACGCATGGTCGAACAACGGGTGTCTGAATTGGGCGTGGCACACGACACTTTGAAAAAACTCGATCAAAACAAAAGCGATTTCATCAATGTTGCCGCGCACGAACTACGCACGCCGCTCACCGTCATCAAAGGTTACATGGGTATGGTGAAAGCCGCGCCAGCCGTGCAAAATAATGAACCGCTCGCCCAAGCGGTGGAGGGGGTCATTCAGGGAAGCGACCGGTTGCATCAGGTCGTCAACAGCATGTTGGATGTGGCACGGTTGGAGAACCAGGTTTTGAATCCGCATCTTGAACCGGTGACTCTCGGACCCATCCTGCGCCTCATTCAAAAGGACTATGCCGAAGACTTGCAGGCGCGTCAACTCAAGCTGGAGCTTGATCCCAGTATCAATCGGATATCTCCCCTGTTGGCGGATTCCGAACTCTTGCAAAAGGCGCTGGATAATGTAATCGTCAACTCGATCAAATATACTCCTGATGGCGGGACGATTTCCGTCAGCGCACAACCCGTCAACGTGGACGGCACGGGAGAGTTCTGCGAGATCCGCATCCGCGACACCGGCATCGGCATTGACCCTGCCAACCACAAGATCGTCTTCGAAAAATTGTATCAACTTGGCAACGCCGAAGCCGGTCCTTGCATCTTCTCCAATCAAAAAAGCCTCCCTGTGCGGGAGGCCTCATGGGGCTGCAGAACGCTGGTGATCTAGCGGTGGCGCGCGCCTCCCCGATCGGCATGGGCGTGGAGGCGGTCGAGCGAGGTGCGCATCTCCGCGGAGCGTATCACGCAGTCAGCGCGTCGTCGCGCGGCCGTGGTCGTACCCTTCCGGCCGTGAGCGTCGTCGTCCTCTGCGGCGGGGTCGGCGCCGCGCGGTTCCTCGAGGGCCTTGTGCGTGTCGTCGAGCCCGCGGAGATCACGGCGATCGTGAACGTCGGCGACGACGAGGTCTTCCACGGCCTGCACGTCTCGCCCGACCTCGATACCGTCATGTACACGCTCGCCGGCTGCGTCGACGAGGCGCGCGGGTGGGGCATCCGTGAGGACACCCACCGCGGTCAAGAGATGCTCCGGCGTTACGGCCGCGAGGCGTGGTTCGCCCTCGGCGACGCCGACCTCGCGACGCATGTCCTGCGGACGCAGCGGCTGCGCGAGGGGATCCCGCTCTCCGCCGTCACGCGCGAGCTGGCCCAGGCGCTCGGCATCGAGATCACGCTGCTCCCCGCGACCGACGACCGCTTCGCGACGGAGGTGTGGACCGACGCCGGCTGGTTGCGCTTCCAGGACTATTTCGTCCGCCGCCGTGCGGCCGACGAGGTGCGCGAGGTGCGCTGGACCGGAGCCGCGCGGCCCGCACCGGGTGTCCTCGCGGTGATCGTCGCCGCCCGCGCGGTGATCCTGGCACCGAGCAACCCGATCGTGAGCATCGGGCCGATCCTCGCCGTGGCAGGGATCCGTGAGGCGCTTCGCGCCACGGCGGCGCCGGTCGTCGCGGTGAGCCCGATC
>JANNPG010000131.1:0-9418 GCA_031399805.1 Betaproteobacteria bacterium
CCAAGGCGTCGGCCTCGTGCGGCTCCTGCACCGGGCTGGTCGAGCAGATTCTCATGGCGACTGCCGGCGGCGATTATTCAGTCGCCAGCAAGGCCAAGCCGCTGTGCGATTGCACCGACCACACCCATCAGGAAGTGCGCGATGCGATCAAGGCCGAGAAATTCCTGAGCATCAATCGGACCATGGCGGCAATGGCCTGGCGCACGCCCGACGGTTGCGCGAAATGCCGCCCCGCGCTGAATTACTACCTGCTATCTACCTGGCCGCGCGAAGCCATTGACGATCCGCAATCGCGCTTCATCAATGAGCGCGCGCACGCCAACATCCAGAAGGATGGCACTTATTCGGTCATCCCGCGCATGTGGGGCGGCGTGACCAATGCGTCCGATCTGCGCCGGATCGCCGATGTGGCCGACAAATACGCGATTCCGACCATCAAGGTGACCGGCGGTCAGCGCATCGATCTGCTCGGCGTGAAGAAGGAAGACTTGCCCGGCGTCTGGAAAGACCTGGACATGCCGTGCGGCCATGCGTATGCGAAGGCATTGCGCACAGTGAAGACTTGCGTCGGTTCAGAATGGTGCCGCTTCGGTGTGCAGGATTCGACCAACATGGGCATCGAACTCGAGAAGGACCTGTGGCGCATGTACGCGCCGCACAAGGTCAAGCTCGCGGTGTCGGGCTGTCCGCGCAACTGCGCCGAAGCGACGATCAAGGATGTCGGCGAGATCGGGGTCGAGACCGGCTGGGAAATCTACGTCGCCGGCAACGGCGGCATCAAGGCCGAGGTCGCGCAGTTCCTGTGCAAATTGAAAACGCGCGAGGAAGTGCTCGAATACGCGGGCGCTTTCCTGCAACTGTATCGCGAGGAAGGGCGCTACCTCGACCGTACCGTGCATTATGTGGCGCGCGTCGGGCTTGACTACATCAAGCAGCGCGTCGTGGAGGACGGCGCCAACCGCAAGGCCCTCTACGCGCGCCTGCGCTTTGCGCTGCAAGGCGAACCCGACCCGTGGCGCGAACGCGCGGGCGGCGCCGCCGCGCGCGAATTCGAAATGCTGGAGGCGTGACGCGCATGAATGCAGCGGCGGAAACGGCGAAATTCGCGATGGATAATCCGCCTGCCGCCACGGCGGCCGCCAACGGCTGGAAAAAAGTGTGCGCGCTGGAAGCGATACCGCAACTCGGCGCGCGCGTGGTGAAGAGCGCGCAGGGCAACATCGCCGTGTTTCGCACTGCCAGCGACGAAGTATTTGCGCTGCTCGACAAATGCCCGCATAAAGGCGGCCCGTTGTCGCAAGGCATCGTCCACGGCAGGAAAGTGACCTGCCCGCTGCACAACTGGAACATTCAACTTGAGGACGGCAGCGCGGTCGCGCCTGACGTGGGCTGCGCACGCACGTTCGCGGTCAGGCGCGAAGGCGGCGACGTTTACCTGCGATTCGATGCTGTGGTGCCGCTGGTAGACAAGGATTCCGGCTGCCCCGATGCCGCCGCGCCGGCAGTCGGGGTTGAGGCGCAGTGATTCCTTAACGGCGTTCGCCGCCGCAATTGTTTTGACATGGAGAGTTGAATGAAATCCGATTTCCTGAAGGCCGGGCACACGCCCACGCTGTTTGCCGCGTTCCTGTATTTCGACGTGAGTTTCATGGTGTGGGTGATGCTGGGCCCGCTCGGGGTGCACATCGCGCACGATCTGGGTTTGTCCGCGGCACAAAAGGGGCTGATGGTGGCAACGCCGGTGCTCGCGGGCGCGCTGCTGCGCATCGTCGCCGGTATTCTGGTGGATCATCTTCGCCCCAGGATGGCGGGGGTGATAGGGCAGGTCGCGGTGCTGGCGGGACTCGCGTGGGCGCAGTTCGGCGGCATCTCCAGCTACCAGCAAGTACTGGTGCTTGGCGTATTTCTCGGCATGGCCGGGGCATCGTTCGCGGTGGCGCTGCCGCTCGCGTCGCGTTGGTATCCGCCGCAGCATCAGGGCACGGCGCTCGGCATCGCCGGCGCCGGCAACTCCGGCACGGTGTTCGCGGCGCTGTTCGCGCCGACGCTCGCGCAGTGGTACGGCTGGAACAACGTGTTCGGGCTCGCCATGATTCCGCTGGCGATCACGCTGGCGATTTATCTGTGGCTCGCCAAGGACAGCCCCGACTGCCCCGCGCCCAAGCCGCTCGCGGCGTATTTCACGGTGCTGAAGGACAAGGATGCGTGGTGGTTCATGTTCTTCTACAGCGTCACGTTCGGCGGTTTCGTCGGCCTCGCGTCCTCGCTCACCATTTACTTTAACGACCAGTACGGCCTCGACCCGGTCAGCGCCGGCTACTTCACCGCCGCCTGCGTGTTCGCCGGCTCCATGGTGCGGCCGCTGGGCGGCATCATCGCCGACCGCATCGGCGGCATCAAGTCGCTGTCGTTCATGTATATGCTCGCCGCTGCTTTTATCATGCTGGTGAGCGCGGATTTCGCCAGCAAATGGGCGGCACTCGCCGCATTCATGGTGGCGATGCTCGCATTCGGCGCGGGCAACGGCGCGGTATTCCAGCTCGTGCCGCAGCGCTTTCGCAAGGAGATCGGCGTCATGACCGGCCTCGTTGGCATGGCCGGCGGCGTGGGCGGGTTTTATCTCGCGGCCAGTCTCGGTTATTCGAAGCAGTTATCGGGCAGCTACCAGAGCGGTTTTCTGATTTTCGCCGCGCTGGCGCTGGTCGCGCTGATCGGCCTCACCTCGGTGAAAACCCGCTGGCGCACGACGTGGGGGGCGGCGCACATGACCGCCGCCAAGGTATAAGGTATCGGCGCGGGTGCGGCGCGCAGTCGTGCGTAGCGTGCGCCGCGCGGATTGAGTGTCGGCGTAATATCTGGCGCTACAGCTATTGCCGCGCGTGCCCGTGACGGATAATCCTTCCATGTCGCTCGAACTGTCTGCCGGTCATGCGAGCCTCGCCGGCCCGCGCGAACGCAACGAAGACTTTTGCGGCATGGTGACCCCGGCCGGCCGCGATCTTGAGACCAAGGGCGCGTTACTCGCCGTGGCCGACGGCATCTCCGGCAACAGCGGCGGGCGCGAGGCGGCCGAATACACGGTGCGCGGCCTGCTTTCCGATTACTACGCGACGCCCGAAACGTGGACGGTTCCGCACGCGCTCGACAAGGTGCTGAACGCCAACAACCTGTGGCTGCTCGGGCAGGCGTCGGCGCAGCGCGAGCTCGCCGGGATGGCGACGACGCTGTCGGCGCTGGTGCTGCGCGGCCGGCGTTATTACGTGGCGCACGTCGGCGACAGCCGCGTTTACCTGTTGCGCCGCGACCGCCTGACGCCGCTCACCAACGATCATGTGTGGGATCGTCCCGACATGCGTCATGTGCTCACGCGCGCGGTCGGACTGGGTCCGCACCTGGTCATGGATTACATCGAGGATGCGCTCGAGCCGGGCGACGCGTTCGTGCTGGTGTCGGACGGCGTGTGGGGGCCGCTTGGCGAGTTGGGCATGCATGAGCTCTTGCAGTTGCATCGCGAGCCCGCGCGCGCCGCGCGTGCGCTGGTGGAAAAAGCGCTCGCGCGCGGCGGCCAGGACAATGCGAGCGCGATCGTGGTGCAGGTGCGCGCGGTGGCGCACGGCGATCTGCGCGATTCGGTCGTCGAGGGCGCGGCGCTGGTCCCGCCCGCGAAGGCGCGGCCCGGCGACATGATCGACCAGTTCGAAGTTGTCGAACGGGTGCACGAATCCCGCGCCACGCTGTTGTACAAGGTACGCAACCACGGCGACGGCAGCGCGGGGGTGTTGAAAACGCTGCAGCCGGCGGCGGCGGACGCTGCGCAACGCGCGGCGCTGCTCACTGAGGAATGGCTGTCGCGGCGCGTCGTGTCGCATTACTTTCCGCAGGTCCTGCCGCTCGCCGCCGCGCAACGCACTTGTCTTTACTATGTGATGAGTTATCACGAAGGCGCGACCGTACAGCAGCGGCTCGACCGCGGTGCGCATTTCAGCGTCGCCGATGCGGTGCGCGCGGGCATCCGCCTGATGAAGGGGCTGGGTGCGCTGCACCGGCTGAATATCGTCCACCGTGATATCAAGCCCGCCAACCTGCATCTCGGAACCGACGACAAGCTGCGCATACTCGACCTCGGCGTGGCATTGAACCGCGGCGCGATACACGAGGCGCACGACGGATCGCCGGGCACGCCCAGTTTCATGGCGCCGGAACTGCGGGCGGGCGCGCCCGCCGACGCACAGGCCGACCTGTATGCCGCGGGCGTGACGCTCTATCATCTGCTCACGCGCAAATACCCGTATGGCGAAATCGAGCCGTTTCAGCATCCGCGATTCGGCGAGCCGGCGGCGCCCACACGCTATCGTCCGGACATTCCGCAATGGCTGGAGGCGGTGTTGTTCAAAGCAGTGGCGCGTGACAAAAAGCTGCGCTTCGATACCGCCGAGGAATTCCTGCTCGCGCTGGAGCACGGCGAGCGCCGGCCGCTGGCGTCGCCGTCGCGCACACCGCTGGCCGCGCGCGATCCGTTGCTGCTGTGGCGCTCGATTGCGGCGGTCGTGCTGATTCTGAATCTGATCCTTGTCTACCTGTTGTGGGCGCGCTAGACCGTCGGCGCGCTCTTGCGCGAACCAAATCCCTACCCTAAAGCTGGTTAATCGTTATCCGCGGCCCGCGCGCGAACGATGCCGCGGGCATTGTGCTAATATTTGCGCGCGGTAGTAAGCCGAATCGAACATTCAAACGAAAGGAGCGGTGCCATGGGAGCTTTTTTCCAGTCACTCGGGAAAACAATAATTGCAGGTTTCGTAGTATTGATCGTCATCGTGCTGGCGGTAAGCGGTTTGTCCGAAGGCGGCGCGCGCGGCAGCAATGTCTTCATCATGCGCTGGGTGCATGTGATGTCGGGCGTGATGTGGATCGGCCTCTTGTGGTATTTCAACTTCGTGCAAACGCCTTCGATGCCGAAGATTCCTGATGAGCAGAAACCCGCGATAAGTAAGGTGATCGCGCCCGAAGCGCTGTTCTGGTTTCGCTGGTCCGCACTCGCGACGATGGTCACCGGCCTGCTGCTCGCCGGGATGAATGGTTACCTGGGTAGCGCGCTGATGCTGACCAAGGGCGTGCACGCGATAGGCATCGGCATGTGGCTCGGGCTGATCATGGCGTTCAACGTGTGGTTCATCATCTGGCCGAACCAGAAGAAGGCGCTGGGCATCGTGACGGTACCGGCGGAGGAAAAAGCCGCGGCCGCAAAACTCGCCGGCATGACTTCGCGCATCAACACGATGCTGTCGATCCCGATGCTGTTCTGCATGGTCGCGCAGCAAAACGGCGGACTGTAACGCTAAGCGCGGCCCGGCTTGCCGGGCGCGCCCACGGGAAAGCGCACGGAATTTTCCGTGCGCTTTTTTATTGTGCGGGCGGCGCGTTTTTCAGGCCGGCTAGCGTGGCGCCGGCCCTGATGCCGCGCTTGGCGAACCAGCCCTGGTTCATTTCGAGCGCGTACTTGGCCGGCTTCGCCGACGGGTGGGGATCGGTGGTCTGCGGTTTCATGTCGGCGATGCTGACGATCACGCCGTGCTCGTCGACATAGGCGATGCTGAGCGGAATATAGGTATTCATCATCCAGAAGCTCAGCGGCTGCGCGCGGGCGAATACGAACAGCATGCCGCGATTCTCCGGCATCATGCGCCGGTGCATGAGCCCGGTCGTGCGCGCGCCGTCGGTGGCCGCGACTTCCGCGGTCAGCTTGTAGCCGTTGATCGAGAGCGCGATCTCGGGCAGCGCGGGCTGGGCATGGGCCAGGGCGCCGGTCACGGCGAGGGCCAGAATTGCGAGCGGTTTAGAAATAGCGTTCATGGTGTCAGTCGAATAACGCATCAACGCGCCGCTGCGCCGACAAGCCAACCCGCGATTGCGTCGAGTATGGCGTCCACGTCACCGATGGCGGGCAGCAGGGTGATTTCAGCTTCACGGTGATCGGCGCGAATCGCGTCCAGGATTTTCGGCAGATCGTGCTTCAGGTGCGCGCCCTGCGCCATGAATAGCGGCGCAATCGTAATGGACTTGTGGCCGGCCAGCGCGAGTTTTGTGACGGCGTCGACGAGCGCGGGTTCCATAAATTCTAGAAATGCGAGTTCGACGACGATGCCGGGACGCTTCGCTTCGATCGCGCGCTTGATTTTCCTGAACGGCTGCGCCCACTCGGCGTCACGCGCGCCGTGAGCGAAGAGAATGATTGCTCGTGTGTTTGTCGACTTCATTCGAAAAGCTTCACCGCAAAGGACGCGAAGGACGCAAAGGTAAAAAAACCAAAATTCCCCGGTTCTGAAAAACAACAAGACGGGTATACTTTTGTGTGTTTTTCTGCTTTTGATTTTCCTTGGCGTCCTTCGCGTCCTTTGCGGTTCAAGATTTTTTAAGAGTTAACGGTTGAGCTCAATGCTTGCCCGTGCTGCCGAAGCCGCCAGCGCCGCGCGAGCTTTCTTCGAAGTCGTCCACCACGTTCAACTCGACCTGCACGACCGGCACAACCACCAGCTGCGCGAGTCGTTCCATCGGATTCAACACGAACGGCGCGTTGCCGCGGTTCCACGTCGAGACGAAGATTTGCCCTTGGTAATCCGAGTCTATGAGCCCGACCAGGTTGCCAAGCACGATGCCGTGCTTGTGACCGAGCCCCGAGCGTGGCAGGATCACCGCTGCCAAGCCCGGGTCGCCGAGATGGATCGCGATGCCGGTGGGCACCAGTTCGGTCTGGCCGGGCGCCAACGTGATCGGTTTGTCGATGCAGGCACGCAGATCGAGACCTGCCGCACCGTGCGTCGCGTAATGAGGCAGCTGATCGCGCAGGCGCGGATCGAGGATTTTGACGTCGAGTTTTTTCATATTGAGTCACCGCTTTGCCGCAGAGGACGCGGGGGACGCGGAGGAAAACCGGAGATACGACAACAATAAAACCAAAATAGGCAATACAGAAATCAGGTATCAATCGATAAAAAAGCCGAGCCGTTTTGACCTCCGCGTCCTCTGCGTCCTCCGCGGCTAAGCTTTTTTCGTTTTCCTTCCCCGGTACAGCTTCGCGATGTAGGTGACGAGCTGGCGCGCGAGTTCGGGCTTGGATGCGCGCGTGAGTGTGTGTGTGCCGCCGTCGTCGAGCAGCGTGACTTCGTTGTCGTCCGCGCCGATGGCGTCCTGTGCGAGATTGGCGACCATCAGCGGCACTTTCTTTTTGCGCCGCTTTGCATCCGCGAATTCGTGCAGCTTCTGGCTCTCGGCGGCGAAACCCACGCAGAACGGCGGTTTGGGCAGTGCCGCGACCCACGCGAGGATATCGGGGTTGGGCACCAGTTTCAGCGCAAGATTGGCGTCCGTGCGCTTGATCTTCTGTGTGCTCGTCGTGCCGACGCGGTAATCGGCGACCGCCGCAACGCCGATAAAGATGTCCGCGGCCTTTGCGTGTTTTTTCACCGCGTTGAACATGTCGTTGGCGCTCTCGACGCGCTCCACGCGCGCGGCAGCCGGCGCATCGAAATTGACCGGGCCGGTGACGAGCGTGACTTTCGCGCCCGCGTCGAGCGCCGCGCGCGCGATCGCGTATCCCATCTTGCCGGAACTGCGATTCGTGATGCCGCGCACCGGATCGATTGCCTCGAACGTCGGCCCGGCGGTGATCAGCATATGCGTGCCGGAGAGCAGTTTGGGCTGGAGGAAGGAATTGAGTTCTTCGAAAATCTGCTGCGCTTCGAGCATGCGGCCCATACCGGTTTCGCCGCATGCCTGGTCGCCGCTCGCCGGGCCCAGGATCACGACGCCGTCGCGCGCAAGCTGCGTGATGTTGCGTTGTGTCGCCTTGTTCTCCCACATCTGGCGGTTCATCGCGGGCGCCACCAGCAGCGGGCACTCGCGCGCCATGCACAGCGTGGAGAGCAGGTCGTCGGCAAGGCCGTTGGCGGCTTTGGCCAGAAAGTCCGCGGTGGCCGGCGCGACCACGATCGCGTCCGCGCCGCGCGATAACTCGATGTGCGCCATGTTATCGGCGATGCGCGGGTCCCACATGTCGGTAAACACGGGCCGGCCCGACAGCGCCTGCAGGGTCGCCGGCGTGATGAAGCCGCACGCCGCCTCGGTCATCACGACCTGGACGTCGGCGCCGTCCTTGACGATGAGGCGTACGAGTTCCGCCGCCTTGTAGGCCGCGATGCCGCCGGTAATCCCGAGCACATAGCGTTTTTTCCGCAATTCCACCATCGATTCAGCCATTTCCGTAAGGTGAGCGCAAGAGTGTAAACCATTTAGCCATCCGGCAAAACTGCCGGATAGCGTAAGGCGTAAGTGGTGAGGGGAAAGGAGTGAGGCGGTGGGCCTATGACTAAAGTCATACAACCCGGGATGCAGTCGCTGCGTTATTCCATGCACGACTAACACTTGGGAGTTCACTCGCCATGGCAATCACCGATTGGCCGCTGGACGAGCGGCCGCGCGAGAAGCTGCTGGGCAGGGGTGCGGACGTGCTGTCCGACGCCGAATTGCTGGCGATTTTTCTGCGCACCGGCATCAGCGGAAAAAGCGCGGTGGATCTCGCACGCGACTTGTTGACGCGCTGCGGGTCGTTGTCGGCGCTGTGCTCCGCCAGCGAGCGCGACGTGTGCGAACTGCCCGGCATGGGGCAGGCCAAGTATGCGCAACTGCAGGCGGTCATGGAAATGGCGCGGCGCGCATTGCGCGAGAAGCTCGCCACCGGCAACGCGCTCAATTCGCCGTCCGCGGTGCGCGACTATTTGCGCATGAAGCTGCAGGCTCTGCCGCACGAAGTTTTCTTCGTGCTGTTTCTCGATGCGCAAAACCGCGTGATCGGCAGCGAGGAATTGTTTCGCGGCACGCTCACGCAAACGAGCGTCTATCCGCGCGAAGTCGTCAAACGCGCGCTGCACCACAATGCCGGTGCAGTCATCTTCGCGCACAACCATCCGTCCGGCGTCGCCGAGCCGAGCCATGCGGACGAGACGCTGACCCAGGCGCTGAAACAGGCGTTAGCACTCATCGATGTGCGCGTGCTCGACCACTTCATCGTCGCCGGCAGCGGCGTATTGTCGTTTGCGGAGCGAGGGTTGTTGTAACCGATTGCGCCAGCGTGGATCATGGGACAAGCGCTGCAGTCGGCGCCTGCTGGCCACCGTGCTGCCATTTCCTACGAGCGGCGTCGCCCTGAGGAGACGACGCTCTATCAGGTAGTGCAGGAACAGTTTGAGACTTTTACTGCCCGCGGTGTGGCGGCGACTTCAAGATTATTGCCGCCATCGAGGAGCCTGCGGTGATTGTCAGGATCCTCACGCATCTGGGTTTGCCTGCCCGCGCACCACCGCGCTCACCGGCGCGGTCGCTGCCTCTCTTCCAGGCGGCCTGATCCGCAAATCAAGAGCGGTTC
>JANNPG010000155.1:0-1894 GCA_031399805.1 Betaproteobacteria bacterium
TGATGGCGGTCGGCATGATCTTCGGCAAGCTTACGACCGAGGACTACGAAGATCACGTTGCAGCCGATCCGCGCATCGACGCGCTGCGCGCGAAAATGCGGTTGACCGAATCGAAAGTCTTCGAGCGCGAGTACCACGACCCGGCCAAGCGCACCAACGCCAACTCGATCCAGGTCTACTTCAGTGACGGCACGAAAACGCCGCTGGCGCAGGTTGATTACCCGCTTGGCCACCGCAAGCGGCGCAAGGAAGGCATCCCGCTCTTGATCGAAAAATTCGACAAGAACATCGCCCGCGTCTACGCAGAAAAACAGCGCCGCGCAATCCGCGACATCTGCCTCGACCGCGCGCGCCTCGCGGCGATGCCGGTCAACGAGTTTTTCGATCTGCTGGTGTGAGGCGTGGCTAGCCGTCAGGCGACATCCGCGAAAACCATGAGCGCCAAGGGAGACAAGATGCTGAAAACAGTCGGGTGGGTCGAAAAATTCGTCGTCGGAGCGCTGATCGTGCTCCTGCTGTTAACCATCGTCATGGGGACGCTCGAACTCGCCTCCATCGTGGTGGCGGAAATCATCGACCCGCCTTATTTTCGCGTCGAGATCAGCCGGCTTTACGAAATGTTCAGTATTTTTCTCATTGTCCTAATCGGCCTCGAGTTGCTGCGGTCGGTGAAGAGTTATATCGCCCACGGCGAGTTCAAGCCCGAGATCGTGGTGGAGGCGGCGATCATCGCAATCGGCAACAAACTGATCACGCTGGATATCAAGCTGGTTGCGCCGGAAATGCTCGTGGGCCTGGCGGCGACCCTGCTCGGGCTCGCGGTGATTTATTTCGTCCTCAGAAAAACGGGCACGTCGTGACTGGACGGCACGCCTAGCGCCACGACCAGAAATCGCCGCGCTCCTGCATGAAAAACTTCGCGAGCACCATTTTGTGCACTTCGGACGCGCCGTCGACCAGCCGCGCCTGGCGCGCGTAGCGGTAGATCCATTCGAGCGGGGTGTCTTTCGAGTAGCCGCGCGCGCCGTTTAGCTGGATGGCGGTGTCGACAGCGTGATGCAGCACGTCGGCGACCGCGACCTTGGCCATCGACACCTCCTTGCGCGCGTAATCGCCGCGGTCGAGCTTGTCCGCCGCGCGCATCACGAGCATGCGACCGATCTCGATCTGCATCGCGGCGTCGCCCAACAGCCACTGCACCGATTCGCGGTCGGCGAGCTTGGCGCCGAGCGCGCCGCGCTCCCCGACATAATCCGCCGCAATCGCCATCGCGCGGCGCGCGAGTCCCAGCCAGCGCATGCAGTGCGTGAGCCGCGCGGGGCCCAGGCGTATCTGCGTGTACTTCAAGCCGTCGCCGACGTTCATCAGCCGGTTCTCGTCGGGAATCTCGAGGCCGTCGAATTCGAGTTCGCCGTGGCCGCCGTGCTCCTCCGGCCCCATGATCGGGATGCGGCGCACGATGCGCCAGCCCGGTTGATCGCGGTCGAACAGGAATGCCGTGAGGCCCTTGCGCTTGTCGTCGGACGTCTTGGCGATCAGGATGAAGTGCTGCGCCACTCCCGCGCCGGTGATGAACCACTTGCGGCCGTGGATTATCCACTTGTCGCCTTTTTTCGTCGCCGTGGTGAGCATCATCGTCGGGTCGGAGCCCGCGCCCGGCGCGGGTTCGGTCATCACGATGGACGAGCGTACCTTGCCGTCCACGATCGGTTGCAGCCAGCGCGCTTTTTGCGTCGGCGTCGCGACTTTGTAAAGCGAGCGCATGTTGCCGTCGTCGGGCGCCGCGCAGTTGAACACGGCGGGGCCGAAAAGCGAGTAATTCATTTCCTCGTAGCAGGCGGCGATGCCGACCATGTTGAGCCCCTGTCCGCCGACATCCTTGGGCATCTGCGGC
>JANNPG010000166.1:0-2116 GCA_031399805.1 Betaproteobacteria bacterium
GGCTGCGCGGTCGCCACGAGGGGACTAAACACTCCGAACACGACGGCTGCAACTAACTTTCTAATAATCGACGCTCCTTTTAACAATAAGACAGTCCTTCGGTCACGGTTCTGTCGCACGCCAGCTAGCGTTTCGGTTAAGCGGCGCGTTTTTGCGTCCGCTTTGAACCGGCGGTCAGAGGTCGCGCATGATGCTCCGCATAGGCGTCGAGCAACCGCCGAATCATCCGCTGATATTGGGTATTGTGTCTTTGCGCCTCGGTCTTGAAGAATTCGACACTACGCTTGCTCAGGGCAATGGTGATTTTGACCCCGTCGTCCTGAAACGCAAGATCCTCCGGCCGGGGCAGGAAGTCAGCGACGACCTTGGGGTTTCCGAGGGGTTCGTCCGTGTACTTGATTTTCGCGCTCATAGATTTGTTTGCCTTTCCGCCAATAGCCTGAACCGAATATGCGAATCACATCTTCACGATAGGTAAAACGCACAGTGAGGATGCCCTCTCCAAAACGGCCAATGCAATAGTGCCGATCCTCAGTCGAACTGTGCGCACGGTCTTCTGCGATAACACGACGAGGGTCTGCGAAGGCGAACTGTGCTTCCGCGAACGATACCCCGTGCTTTTCCTGGTTTGCCCGATCCTTCTTCGGATCCCATTCAAACCGCGCCTGGGCCATAAAGAAAGACTAGCATAGATCTGGGTAAATAGCCATACGATTATATGGCTTATGACGCGCAGCTTTGCGACCCCTAGCGTTCCGATTTTGCCGCGCGGTGCGAGGTGCGGGGTGCCGCGCGGAACGCGTCGGGCAAGAATCGGCGGTTAGATGGCTGCGGACTCATTCTTCGTATGTGCGTCTGCATGACCTCAGCCATCTAAATTAGTTGACTTATTAGTTGACACTTTTTCCCTAACATAGTGAAACGCACACGTGTTTCATTATGTTAGGCGCTCTGAGTATAATCAATTTCGCCACACGCCCCGGAGGATGCCGTCATGATTTGGTGGTTGCTCGCGCTGGTCGCAGTTGGGGGAACGCTCGCCTACCATCGTGCAAGCGCGTGGCTGTGGTCCGCCGCGATCGGTTTGTGGTTGTGGTTGTTTACCTGGTTTGTCGTTTTGTCGCCCGCGGTGAATTCGACGCTGTGGGTGGTAATCATCGTCGTTGCGGTTTTATCAGTGCCCACCGTGCTGCGGCGCACTGCGCTCGGCGCGCCATTGCTCGCGCTGTTCAGAAAAATTCTGCCGCAGGTCTCGCAGACCGAGCAAGAGGCGCTCGACGCCGGCACCGTATGGTGGGACGGCGATTTGTTCAGCGGCAAACCCGACTGGAAGAAACTGCTCGCTTACCCCAAGCCGACGCTCACCGCCGAGGAAAAGGCTTTCGTCGACGGGCCGGTCGACGAAGTGTGCGCGATGCTGAACGACTGGCAGATCACGCACGAGTTGCACGACATGCCTCCCAATGTATGGCAGTTCATTAAGGATCACGGCTTTCTCGGCATGATCATTCCGAAGCAGTACGGCGGCAAGGGTTTCTCGGCGCTCGCACATTCGGAAGTGGTGACCAAGCTCACCACGCGCAGCGGCACGGCGGCGGTATCGGTGATGGTGCCCAATTCGCTCGGGCCCGCGGAACTCCTGCTGCACTACGGCACCGACGCGCAGAAAAATTACTACCTGCCGCGCCTTGCCAAAGGTTTGGAGATGCCGTGTTTCGCGCTGACGAGCCCCGAAGCGGGGTCGGACGCCGGCGGCATTCCGGATTTCGGCATCGTGTGCCGCGGCGAATGGGAGGGCAGGCCGGATGTGCCCGGCATCCGGCTCACGTGGGAGAAGCGCTACATCACGCTCGGGCCGATTGCGACGCTGCTCGGACTCGCGTTCAGGCTTTACGATCCCGACCATCTCCTCGGGCCCAACGAGGACATCGGCATCACGCTCGCGCTGATCCCGACCCAAACGCCAGGCGTGCACATCGGCCGGCGTCACCTGCCGCTGAACGCGGTGTTCATGAACGGCCCCAACTGGGGCAAGGACGTGTTCATTCCGATGGAGTACGTGATCGGCGGCGCCGATTATATCGGGCAGGGCTGGTAAATGCTGATGAACTGCCTG
>JANNPG010000183.1:0-4972 GCA_031399805.1 Betaproteobacteria bacterium
AAGCTTCGCGCACACTTCGACCGCGGCAACGTACGCGGTAATAAAATCCTTCCCCGTGACCGCCTGAAGTTCGCAGGCAACGAACAACGCCGGCATGGTGACGACACTCGGATGGCCGGCCATGCCGAAAGTCGCATCGTCATATTCCTCCCAATGCGCCATGGTGCCGTTGTAGAGCGCTGCGGCCTCCGCGGACATGCGCGCGGTGTCGCCGATGATGGTGGCCGCGCCGGTGGCATACTGCGACCACACGTGTTTCCTGACCAGCTTTAAGCCTTCAGCAGGACAGCCGGCGAGCGCAACCGCGAAGTAATCGGTGACCGCCGCTTTCACCCACGGCAAAACCGCCACGGGCAGGTCTTCAAAGCGCAGGTCCACTATCCAGCGTGAAAGTGTCTTGGTAAAACCCATGCCGATCTCCCTGCCTTAATGCAAAAAATAATCAACCTAAGTTGCCTTGCGCCTGCCGTCTTTACCTGCCGAGACGTTCTTCGCGCACGTCGCGCTCGGACGCGACGGCGGCACGCTGATTCGCATCACCGTAGCCGGCGCCCGCCGGCGTGCAGATGCGCAGCACGCTGCCGCGCGGCAATGCGAGTTCGCCCGCCGCCGCTGGCAGCTTCTGCTCCTGCGGCGTGCCCGGATTCAATATGAAAGCGCCGCGCGCGCCGTCGCCGCCGCCCTGCATGCCGCTTGCTGCGACGTTCTGGCGCTCGGACGAGAGGCTCACAACGATATCGTCGCCGAGCACGCGGTAATCGCGCATGACCCCCATGCCGCCGCGATACTGGCCCGCCCCCGCCGATCCTTCCCACAACGCGTAGCGTTCGACGCGGAACGGATACGCGTGTTCGAGCGCTTCCACCGGCAGGTTGGATGAGCCCGACGCATGCACGCGCACGCCGTCGACGCCGTCGCGATTGGCGCGCGCGCCCATGCCACCGGCCAGCGTTTCGTAGTTGACGAAGTAGGCGCCGGTGCGCGGATCAGTTCCTGCCAGCACGTAAAGATGATGCGGCCCGCTGCCAGCGAGCGCTTTATGCGGCATCGCTTGCGACAGCGCATTCGCGATCACATCTCCCAGCACGCTCGCGGAAATCGAGCGGCAGCCGATCGCTGCCGGCGGCACCGGGCCGACCACGCAACCGGCGGGCGCGGTGATATTCAGTGTCCGGTAATAGCCGGCGTTGGCGGGCACCTCCGGGTCAAGCAGGCTCTTGGCAACCGTGTAGACGGTCGCGAGCAGTGCGCGATACGGAATATTGCGCGCGCTTTCGAGCTGCTTGTCCGAGCCGGCGAAATCGAAATCGATGCGGTCGCGGCCCACTGTCATCGCGAGCCGGATGCGGCAGCGCTCGCTTTCCGTGTTGCCGTCGAGAAAGTCTTCCGCCGCGTAACGGCCCGCGGGCAGTCGATTGATCGCGGCGCGGAAACGTTTTTCGGTGAAGTCGAGGTAGGCGGCGATGGTCGCGGCGGTGTCCTGCACGCCGTAGCGCTCGAACAGTTGCAGCACGCTTTTCATGCCGACATTATTCGCCGCGAACTGCGCTTTCAGATCGCCGATGCGCTCGTCCGGCGTGCGCGAGTTGAGCAGGATAATATCAACCACGTCGCGGTTCAGTATTCCGGCGCGCATGATGCGCACCGGCGGAATGCGGATGCCTTCCTGGTAAATGCTTTTGCACACCGCGGCTTCCGAGCCCGGCACCATGCCGCCGACGTCGGCGTGGTGCGCGATGTTGGCGACGAACGCCACGATCCTTTTGCCGATGAATACCGGCGCGATGATATTGATATCGGGCAGATGCGTGCCGCCGCCGTTGTACGGGTCGTTGGCGACGAACTGGTCGCCGGGCATGATTTCGGCAAGCGGATAACGCCTGAGTATCTCGTCGACCGCGCCGACCATCGAGCCCAGATGGATGGGCACGCGCTGCGCGAGCGCGATCACCTGCCCTTGCGCATCGAAGATCGCGGTCGAGCAATCGGCGCGTTCCTTGATGTTCGGCGAGAACGCGGTGCGCATGAGGGTCGCGCCCATTTCTTCGGAAGTCGCAAGCAGGTAGCGCGCAACGACTTCCGCCTTGATCGGATCAACCTCTTTTGCACGCGTGCGCCTGGCGGCCATGATCAGGATGCTCCTTTCAGGTGCAGAGGCTCGACCTCGATATGCAAATAGCCGAGCCTGTCGTTGCGCATTTTCGCGCGCGGCGGCACTACGGTCGTCGTATCCATCTGCTCGACGATCGCCGGCCCGTTAATGCGCGCGTTGACCGGCAATTTGTCGCGGTCGTACACCGGTGTGGTGACGAAGCCGGTTTCGGGAAACCACACTTTGCGCTGCTCGCAAACGGCCTCTTTCACCGTCGTGCGCGCCGGCTTGTGCTTCTCGTGCGTGGGCGCGCGCCGCTCGACGGCGACCACCAGCCGCAGATTGACGACTTCCACCGGCTGCCCCGGGATGTCGTAACCGTAAATCGCGTGATGCCGCTGGTGATAGCCCTTGATAAGACGCGCCAGCGATTTCGCGTCCAGCCTGCCGTCCTTCACCTCGAGCGACAACTCGTAGTTCTGGCCGAGGTAGCGCATGTCCATCAACCAGGTGTATTTCGCGCGCGTGCCCCGCGCCGCTTCCCCCGCCAGCCACGCACCACCGCGCTCGCGCAATTCACCAAAGCCGGCGTTGAGCGCTTTGACATTGACGGCGGCCGCGACGAGCAAGCGGGTCAGACTGAAGTCGCCGCGCACGTCCGCGTGCAACAGACCGAGTGCCGACAACAGCCCGGGGCGCGGCGGCACCAGCACGCGCACGATACCCATGTTGCGCGCGACGTCCGCCGCGTGCAGCGGCCCCGCGCCGCCGAATGCGACGAACGTGAAGTCGCGCGGGTCGACACCCTGTTCGACCGAAATCACGCGCACCGCGCCCATCATGTTGACGTTGATGATTTCGACCACGCCCGCGGCGGCGCGCACGAGATCAACCTTCAGCGCCGGCACCAACTCGTCTTCGAGGACTTTGCGCGCGCGATCCGCGTGCATCGCCATGCGGCCGCCGAGCAGCGATTTGGGATTCAATCTACCCAGCACGACGTTCGCGTCGGTTACTGTAGGTTTCGTTCCGCCGCGGCCGTAAGCCGCGGGCCCCGGATACGCGCCCGCGCTCTGCGGTCCGACCTTGAGTAACCCGCCCGCGTCGACCCACGCAATGCTGCCGCCGCCGGCGCCTATGGTGTGGATGTCGATGGTGCGCGTGCGCACCGGAAAGCCGGCTATTTCGCGCAAGTCTTTTTTCGCCGGCTCGCCGTCGCGGATCAGGCACACGTCGGTCGACGTGCCGCCCATGTCGAAGGTGATCAGGTTCGCGATGCCGAGCTCGCCGCCAAGGCCGACGCTGCCGACCACGCCGCCCGCCGGCCCCGAGAAAAACGTATTCACCGGCAGCCTGCGAACGGCGTCGGGCGTCACCGCGCCGCCGTTCGACTGCATCACGCGCGGCGCGACCTTGATGCCGAGATCGGCAACCCCGCGCTCGAAGCGATCGAGATAGCGGTCCATGATCGGCATCAGGCTTGCATTGACGGTGGTCGTCGCAAAGCGCTCGAACTCGCGGAATTCAGGCAGCACGTCGGATGAGGTGCACAGGTAAACCTCGGGCCACATTTCGTTCACCAGCTCGCGCGCGCGCCGTTCGTGCGCCGGATTCGCGTACGAGTGCAGCATGCAGACCGCGACCGC
The DNA here is from genome assembly GCA_031399805.1 of Betaproteobacteria bacterium. GTDB lineage: Bacteria > Pseudomonadota > Gammaproteobacteria > Burkholderiales > SG8-41 > PALSA-1004. The sequence continues at coordinate 3,739 of JANNPG010000183.1, forward strand.
TTCGACCTTCTTCTCGCGCAATACGCCGATGGCGCGGCGCACCTGCGCTTCATCCAGCGGCGTCACTTCGGAGCCGTCCTGCGCGATGCGCTCGGCGACTTCGATGCGGCAGTCGCGCGCGGCGGGCGGCGTCGGTTTCAGGATATCGAGATTGAAATAATGCGGGCGGCGCTGGCGCGCGAGCTCGATCACGTCGCGGAACCCCGCCGTCGTGATCATGCCGGTGCGCGCGCATTTGCCTTCGAGCACGGCATTGGTCGCCAGCGTCGTGCCGAGGACCAGGAACTCGACCGCGCTGCGCGGCAAGCCGGCGAGGTCGAGGACTTCCGCAATGCCGTCGAGCACGGCCTTGGCCGGGTCGCCGGTGGTCGTCGGCAGCTTGTGATAGGTGTACCTGCCGGTCGTGAGCTCGCACAGCACGAGATCGGTAAACGTGCCGCCGGTGTCGATGCCTATCCAGATTTTTTTCACGATGTCGAAATCTATGTGCGCCGCCCAATCCGTATTCTCCCTCCCCCGCCCGGGCGGGGGAGGGTTGGGGTGGGGGCAGGGACATCAGCAAATACCAGCAAAGCCAGATCGCTCCAGTGTGCCGAGCGAGATGATGGCGCCGCGACTGACGAGAACCCGCGAGAAAAACAGAAGTTGCTGCGATCTGAAGAATAACATGCGCAGCAACGCCGCGCCAAACGCGGTGCTATCATAATGTGCAAATCACCGAGGAAATCGACATGGCCAGCGCACAACTCGATCAGATCCGTCCCGCGGCATCCGCGCCACCGCTCGCCGACGACTACACGTTAAGACTGTGCGAAGAGTTCGCGCGCTGGCGCTATGAAGACCTGCCGGCGGAAGTCGTGCGCATGCTGAAGCTTTTCATGATCGACACCCTCGGCGTGATCGCCGGCGCGGCCAACGCCGCGGGCATCCGCGAACTCAACCAGCGCCTGTCGAAATGGGAAACCGGCGGCTCCGCCACCGGCCTCGTCGGCAAGCGCCGCTATTCGCCGCCGACGGCCGCGCTCGCCATCGGCGCTGCCGCGCACGCGCTCGATTTCGACGACCAGCACGACCCGGCGCGCGTGCATACCAACTGCGTAGTATTGCCGACATTGCTCGCGACCGCCGAAGACATCGGCAAAGTCAGCGGCAAGGATTTCCTGCTTGCCTACGCGATCGGCGCCGAGCTGCACGCGCGGCTCGGGCTCGCGTGCTACAACAGCCTCGGCAAGGG
>JANNPG010000342.1:0-4777 GCA_031399805.1 Betaproteobacteria bacterium
ACGCTGGCGCGCGCCGTCGGCCAGCGCTACGCGAGCGCGTTTCACCAGCAGGTCATCGTCGATAACCGTGCCGGCGCCAACCAGACGATCGCCGCCGACCTCACGGCCAAGGCCGCGCCCGACGGCCACACCATCGTGATCATCGCCGCCGGGCACGCGATCAGCCCCGCGCTGTACAAGCTGCCGTACGACGCGCAAAAAGACTTCTCCGCGATCGGCTTTATCGCGGCGGTGCCCAACGTGTTCGTCGTGCATCCGGGACTCGGCGTGCGCACGGTCAAGGACTTCATAGCGCTCGCGCGCGCGAAGCCGGGCGCGTTCGCGTACGGCTCGTCCGGCATCGGTTCGGCGAGCCATCTTGCGACCGAGCTCTTTCAGATGATGACGAAGTTGAATCTCGTGCACGTGCCGTACAAGGGCCAGGGTCTGGCGATGATCGATCTGATAGCCGGCCAGCTGCAGCTCGGCTTTCCGTCGGTGCCGGCGTCCATTCAGCACATCCAGTCGGGAAAGATGATCGCGCTCGCGGTGGCGTCGAAAGAGCGCTCTTCCGCGCTGCCCGATGTGCCGCCGCTCGACGCAGCGGGCGTGCCGGGTTACGAAGTGAACGGCTGGTACGGCGTGCTGGGTCCCGCGAAAATGCCGAAGGCGATCGTCGCCAAACTAAACGGCGAATTGAATCGCATGCTGCAGGACCCGGCGACGCGCGAGATACTTTCGCGCGTAGGCGCCGATCCGCTCCCCGGGACGCCGGAGGACTTGAGCAAGACCATCGCCGTCGATATCCAGAAATGGGCCAAGGTCGTGAAAGCCGCGGGCCTGAAAGTCGAGTGATTGAGTGATTGAGTGATTAAGGGATTAAGGGATTAAGGGATTGAGTGATTGAGAAGCCGTTTCAAAAATCCATTGAGGCCGTTCGTGCTGAGGTATCGAAGCATGAATGGCTGCATCTACGGGCGCATTGGCAGTGTTCACCCTTCTATACATCAGGGCGAACGGGTTTTTAAGACCGCTGCTAAATCGCCTGATCACCATTCACCATTCACCCATCACCCAGTTCAATAACGAAAGTGCAAAGGAACACACCGTGGGCAGACTGAACGGGAAAGTCGCTTTTCTGACGGGCGCCGGCGCCGGCATTGCGAAAGCGACGGCGCTCGCCTACGCGCGCGAAGGCGCGCAAGTCGCCATCATCGAGCTCAACCAGGAGACCGGCGCCGCCGCGGAGAAAGAAGTGCGCGCGGCTGGCGGCGACGCAGTATTCATCGAGACCGACGTCACGAATAACGACAGCGTCAAGCGCGCGGTCGAGGCGACGGTCGCGAAGTTCGGCAAGCTCGACGTGCTTCTAAACTGCGCGGGCGGCTCGCTGCAGGAAGACGTGCCCGTGCATGAAATGGATCTCGACGTGTGGCAGCGCACCGTTGCGTTGAACCTCTTGCATCCGTTTCTGACCTGCCGCCACGCCATTCCGCACATGATGAAGGCGCGCAGCGGCGCCATCATCAACATGACGTCCCATCTCGGGCTCATGGGCTCGATAAAGCCCGCCTATGCGGCGACCAAGGGCGGCATCATAGCGTTCACCCGGACGCTCGCCGCGCAGTACGCGGAACACGGCATTCGCGCCAACGGCATCGCGCCCGGCTCGGTCCGCACCGAGCGCCAGATCAAGCGCTGGGAAAACAAGGACTGGATGCTCGCGGAAAAACCGACCCCTGCCGCGCGCGAACGCATGATGACGCAAAAACTCTATCCATTCTCGACCGGCGAATCGGCCGACATCGCCGCCATCGCTGTCTTCCTCGCGTCCGACGAATCGCGTATGTTGACCGGCACCACCATCGCTGCCGACGGCGGGCGCTCGTCGTACCTCAAGGTTTACGCGGGCGAGGAGTGAAGCGCTGCGCTAACGCGCGCGAATAACCGGATGAGCGGCTGCGTGATTGCGTGACTAAGAAGCGGTCTCAAAAATCCGCTGAGGCCGTTCGTGCTGAGGTATCGAAGCATGAATGGCCGACGTTAATCCGGGCCATGAACCCTCTTCGCCCTTCTATACATCAGGGCGAACGGATTTTTGAGACCGCTTCTAAGTGATTGAGCGACGGAGTAACTGAATCCCGAATCCTGCTTCTCCCCCTCACCACAGCCGGTACGCCAGTATCGCCTGGTACACACAAAGCACGGCTTCAACGAACAGCACGAGAAACGTCAATGCGGCGCCGGCGACGCGTCCGAACATGAAATGCTGGGTGAACGACAGCGCATAGCCGTGAATCAGTCGCGCCACCAGCAGCGTCAGGCCAAGCGCATGCAACAGATAAATCGAAAAGTGGCTCAGCTCCAGTATCGCCATCAGCAACAGCGCGAGCGGCACGTATTCCGCAAAATTGGCGTGCCCGCGGATTACGCGCAGCATGTCGGCATTGCCGCCGTCGCCGAGCGGGATCTTGCCACTGCCGCGGCGGCGTATGACCCTGATGCTGAGGATCAGATACAAGAGCACGAGCAACCCCGCGTATAAAGGTGTCACCATCATGATTTCGTCTTTCCTTGAAATTCGCTTCGAATCATCACGCCGCGGCCTGCACCGGCGCGCTCCGGCAATCGAATTGTGCCCGAATCCAGAGCTCACGGGATATTATGGCCGTGACCTCGCCACATCGAGTATGAGGGAGCCATTTCACGCACTCCCGCGCTCCCGGCGCCTGATGAAGCATTGAAACGCGACCGGGCGGGGCAGCACCGCATCCGCATCAACGACCAGTGGCGCATTTGCTTTACCTGGAAGGACGGCGACGCATACGACGTCGAGATAGTGGACTATCACTGAAGGAGAACGACATGGCCAAACGCAAATTCGATCCGGTGCACCCCGGCGTGGTGCTCGCGGAAGACTTCCTCAAGGGGCTGGAAATCAGTCAGTACCGTCTCGCCAAGGGCATCGCCGTGTCGGCGCGGCGGATCAACGAAATCGTGCAGGGCAAACGCTCGATCACGGCGGATACCGCATTGCGGCTCGGGAAATTCTTCGGCATGGAGGCGCAGTTCTGGATGAACCTGCAGTCGCATTACGATCTCGAAGTCGCGAACGATGCCATTGCCGGCAAACTCGACCGCGATGTCGAAGTGTTGAAGGCCGCCTGACGAGGAGGACGTTTAACAGTCTGGGAAAAACTCACGCCCTCCCGCTCTCACGCCCTTCCAGTTTTCCTTAATCCTTCATCCTTCCGCCTTCATCCTTGCCCTTCACGCCCTCCCGGTTTTTCTTCACCCTTCACCCTTCCCGGCCGCGGCGCGGCCTTGTAAGGTTTTTCCCGACAGCCTTTTCCCATTGCTTGCCTTAGGCTGTGACATTGTCATGGCGGCTGGAACGGTGGGGTAGATTCGCCCTTCGCCTCACTCCTCACGCCTAACACCTCACTCGATTCGGCATCCAGCCGAAGCGGCGTAGAATCTTCGCGGGGATTTGTTAGGGGCATCGCCTCGACCCGTTAGCGGAACGCCCGTTTGCGGGAGAGGCGACCGAATGCCCCGTGCAAACAGGGCATGTTAATCCAGCTATAGCTCAGTTTCATGATCACATTATTGAAGGCACCGGGGCATCGCACGGACTCAGTAGCCGCAGGCCCGATTGACCGAAAGGCATGCAGGTTGCTCATTCTGCAATTAGCCAAGCCCATAGTTTTTCTCATACAGTCTGTCAACCGCTTAGCGCTTAGGCTGTGTGGGAGATTTGCTGGGGCACTTACCCTGAAGGCTCCCCAGGAATGCGGCACGAACGCCTGCATGTGAGGCCGGAGGAGACAACACGGTCGTCGGTGCGGCGGCCATATTCGCCTCACCGCACTTAGCTCAGCCGCTTGATTCCTTGCTGTAGATCCGCCAGGGATTGCAATGCCTGCGACGCAGCACCGAATGATGCATTCGACAAAATGGATACCGCCGGATCAAAACCAATGCCCGCAAGCGATCCGCCCAGACCATAACGATAAGCCAGGTCCCCGCCGAGCGCCTCGGTGTCACTGCTGGCCAAGTGTTGGCTGAGTAACGCATTCGTAAGCGCCCAGTTGCTGGGCGCGCTGGCGGCATCAAATGCGCTCACCAGGCCCGCAAAGTTAAAGTTCTGGACTTTTTTGTTGCGCAGCGGATCGGTGGAACTCGCATCGAAATCCGCCATTGCCTCGGCGATCACCTGCAGGTTGATCACGCTCTTGTTGGTCGGCGCGGAGAGATACCAGTTCGCCAGCGTGATCTTCTCCGCAGAACCGCCGAGGTTGAGCTCAAGGTTGTTGCCGTTCTTCGAAAGGCTCATGTCGGCGTAGCGTATCCCGCCGCCTATCGACAATGTGTTATCTGCACCCGTGCTTGCGTTAACCGTGTCCTGGCCGTCGCCGCGATTGAAGGCGATGATATCGGCGCCGGTATTGGTATTGATCGTATCGTTGCCCGCGCCGCCGATAAAAAGCTCCTTGCCGGTGTTGCCGGTCATGGCGTCGGTGCCGGCACCACCGTTAAAAAGGTTGTTGCCGCCCGTGTCCGACAACGTGTCGTTACCGTCCATGCCTTCAAGTACGTCGTTGCCGGCATCACCGTTCAAGGTGTCAACATCAATTCCCGTTCCGCCATTAAGAAGATCGTTACCCGCATTGCCCCTCAGAATATCGGAACCCGCACCCCCCACAATGAAATCGTCACCCGCGCTGCCGGTAATCGTATCGTTGGCCGCGCCTCCGTCAATTTCCGCTATGTTCACCAACTGCGTGCCCGACAGGTC
>JANNPG010000241.1:0-6264 GCA_031399805.1 Betaproteobacteria bacterium
GGCCCGGCGGGCGCGCGTTTCATCGCGCCGGGCGCGGACGATATCAAGCGCATCATCGCCAAACATACATTCATCAAGCCGCTCACGCTGCCGGCCGGCAGCTATCCGGGGCAGGATGCGGCGGTCGACACCGTCGGCTCATGGGCGTTCGTGCTGACACGGCCGACGCTGCCCGACGACGTTGCCTACCGCATGGTGCGCGCGCTGCACAAGGGCGAAGCCGCGATCGGCCAACGTCTCGCGCAGGCGCGCGAATCGACCCTGGCGAACACGCTTGCCGCAGCACCCCGCGTCGAACTGCTGCATCCGGGCACGCAGCGCTACCTGCGTGAAATCGGTTTGCTGAAATGACCCGCGCCGCGGGCGCGGGTTATGATATTGAGAAACCGGCACTCGTTTTTCCGCGGTGCAATCCTGGCGTTTCATCTGGAGGAATTATGAAAATTACATTGAAATTCTGCGCGCTCGTGCTATCGCTTGGATTCATGACAGACGGCCGCGCGCAGAATTTCCCGGCCAAACCGGTGCGGCTGATCGTGCCGTTCGCCGCCGGCGGCAACGTCGACATCACCGCGCGCCAGATCGCGCCGGGCATGTCCGAGTCGCTCGGGCAAAACATCATCGTCGACAATCGCGTCGGCGCGGGCGGTATTATCGCCGCGGAATTGGTGGCGAAATCCGCGCCCGACGGCTACACGCTGATGATGGGATCGAACAGCACGGTGAGTGTCGCGCCCAGCCTGTATCCAAAAATCCCCTATCACCCGGTGCGCGATTTCGCGCCGATCAGCCTCGTTGCCACCACGCCGTTCGTGCTGGTCGTGCACCCGTCCGTGCCGGCGAAAACGGTGAAGGAACTCGTCGCGCTGGCGAAGGCGACACCCGGCAGGATGTCGATGGCCTCCGGCGGCACCGGCAGCGCGAACCATCTGGTGGGCGAGCTTTTTCAGTCACTGACGGGGGCCAAGTTCACGCACATCCCGTACAAAGGCGCGGGTCCCGCCGGCGTGGACTTGATGGCCGGGCAGGTCGATCTCTTGTTCGATCAACTGTCGAGTTCAGTCGGCCCCATCAAGTCGGGCAGGATCCGCGCGCTCGCGGTGGCATCGCCGGCGCGCGCCGCCGTCTTTCCGGATATTCCGACGACGAAGGAGGCCGGGTTGCCGGGCTTTGAAGTGATCAACATCACCGGCGTGCTCGCGCCCGCCGGCACACCCGCCGAGGTCGTCAATAAGCTCAACGCGGCCATCTTGAAGGTGCTGAGCCTGCCGGCAACCAAAGAACGCTTCGCCGGCCTCGCCCTCGAGCCGGCACCCAGCACGCCCGAGCAGTTCTCGGCCTACATCAAGGAAGACTTTGCGCGCTGGACCAAAGTAGTGAAGGACGCGAATATCAAGGTAGATTGAGGCGTGTAGATTCAGGATTGCGGATCGAGGATAGAATCGAGGTTTGGCCCGAATCAGATCCAGAATAAAAGCAAACTCGCACGTTCATTCAAGGGAGAAAAAAATGAATACCGCATACGCAGGTGCAGCGCTCGTTCTCGCTTTGGCAACTTCGACGGCCATCGCTCAGAACGTGAAAATCACGCCGCTCGGCTCGCATGAAGGCGAGCTTTGCGCGAATGACCGCGCGACGCTGTTCGAAGATCCGACCGGCGTGCGGATACTCTACGACGTGAGCCAGACCCTCACCGGCACCGACGATCCGCGGCTGGGCAACATTCATCTCGTGCTGTTGAGCCATGCGCATGGCGATCACATCGGCGACCAGAAGCTGAAGGCGCCGGGCGCCGGCACGTGCGCGAACTCGGAACGGGTGCCGGCCGGCCCGAACTCGATGACCGCGGAGGTTGCGGCGGCGAAGAAAGCGGCGATCGTGATGACGAGCGACATGGGCGCTTTCGTCGGCAAGAAAATCCAGACGATACTCGGCGGCAAGCCGATAGCGTTCTGCCCGCAAACGGCGGGCGCGACCGAGGTCCCGGTGGCGACGCCGTGCCGCTCGAACACGCATCTCGGCGGCGCATTCATCGCCAAGGCTGCCGGCGCAGCGCAGGGCGTGGAAATCACCATCATTTACGCGTCGCACGCCAACAATGTGCCGACCTCCCTGCTGTCGGAGCCGCAACGCGCGCAGCACGAACACGACGGCACGAGCCTGGTCCTCGGCCCGCCGACCGGCTTCGTCGTCAAGTTCAGCAACGGGCTCACCGCTTATCTGTCCGGCGATACCGGAGTGCATACCGAAATGAAAACGGTGGTGAACGAATATCACAAGGCGAACCTCGCGGTGCTGAACATGGGGCCGACCGCCGGCACCGTGACGTCGAACGCCTACGCAATGAACGAGCTCGTGCGGCCCGCGTCCGTGATCCTCACGCATCCGAACGAGGCCGTGACCGAAGGCGGCAAGCTGCGGCCCGCCACCCGCACTGCGGCACTCATCAAGCAGTTAAAAGGTGTTGCGCCGCACCTTGCGATCAGCGGCCGCACCATGGAGTTCGACGGCGCGGGCAAGTGTGTTGCGGGGGGCTGATCCCGCACAGACCTCTACGTGAGCGAAGTCACCCGGACTTTCGCCGTGAGCCGCAACCGCGCGCCCGAGGATTGCCGCACGTTCCAGAAGTTTTCGCTCGGGGGTTGAGAGAGTCAGCGTAGCTGGCGGGTGCAAGCGGTTGTCGGATACGCTATCCTGCACAGGATTGCACCTTCGTCTATATGGAGAGGCATATATGGATATCCCGACCCTGGAAAAGGTTCGTACTGAGGCGCTGAGTCTTTCGGAAGCCGAACGCGCGGAACTCGCTCATAATCTTGTGGCCAGTCTTGACGGACGGGCGGATCCGGATGCAGAAACTGCTTGGGACGTCGAGATCCTGCGCAGACTCGCGGAGATCGATGCCGGCACTGCAAACCTGATCGATCGAGAGGAATTTCGTCGGCGCATGCGCGCCCGCATGAGCCGCTCCTGATGCGGGGGCTGCGTATCCATGCGGCGGCGGCCGAGGAGGCAGCCGAGGCCGCAGCGTGGTACGAAAAGGAGCGCCCCGGACTTGGAGCAGAATTCGAGCACGCCACCGACTCGGCACTCGATCTGCTTGAGCAAGAAATTGTCCCGTTGGCCTCCGTGCCCGGCGTGGCCGGGGCCCGCGGAGTAAAACGCCTGATGCTCAGGCGCTTTCCTTACTCCGTGATTGTGCTTGAACGTGATGTAGAAATCTTCGTCATCGCATTTGCTCACCAGGCGAGGCGTCCTGGCTATTGGCGCGATCGTATGCGAACCCAAGAACGCCTAACTTAGTGAAACACAGGAGATGCAATGAACCAGACAGCGATGCTTATCAGAACCAGCAAGGCAGCCCTCCTGGCAGGCCTCTGCTTTTCAGCGCTAGCCAACGCCGCAACAGTTGCCGTCGATTGTGATGCGGGCAACACCATCACGGCCGCCTTGGCGAACGTCAAGCCGGGCGACACCGTGCTGGTGAGCGGAACCTGCAAAGAGCAGGTATCCGTACCTCCGGAAATCGTGAGGATCACGCTGGACGGCCAGAAGAAAACGACGATTCACCATCCCGGCGCCCCCGCGGCATCGGTGCACGCCGTCTATATCCGCGGCAAAGAAATCACGATCAAAGGGTTCACGGTGACGGGAGGCCAGGACGGCATTCATCTTTCCGGCCCCGCTTCGACGTTGATCGATGGCAATGTCGTCGTCAAAAACAGCGGGCGCGGGATTCATATAGACAAGGGCAGCATCGCGCGCATCCTCAACACCACGGTCGAGCAGAGCGGTGGCATCGGGATCGACGTCACGGGAGCCTCCTACGCCTATATCGGGGTTTTCATTCCGCGGGTGCCCGCGCTCGCGCCCAACACGATCCGCAACAACGGCGGACCCGGCATCAATATCGAACGGACTTCAGGCGCGTGGATCGTGGGCAACACCATCAGCAACAACAAAGAGAGCGGCATTGCCGTCCACCGAAATGCCCAAGCCGACGTTATCGCCAACACGATCAATGGCAATGGCGGCGATGGCATCACGGTCAGCTATAACGGCGGAGTAAATTTCAACAGCGAGCCGCGCAAAGACGGGCCGAACAAGACAATGGAGAGCAACGGCGGCGCTGGAATCAAATGCATGGTCGGCGGCTACGTCGATGGGCCGATGGGAACGCTCGCAGGGACGAAGGGCACGAAGGATTTCGACACGGGTTGTGTCGATCGAACGACCAAGTAAATCCGGCGCCGTTTGCTTCCCCCGCCATATGCAATAAATGAGGTCAGCGTAACTTCTGTGTGGCGCGAGGCGAGGGAAATGTGACACTGACACCATTGTTGCCCACTATCGACCGGGTCAGTCGCTTTTCTTCATAGCGGTCTTTCGCGGCCTTGCTCGATCACCCCGTGCGGCGCGCGGCGCGCGCGCGTGCCGCCTCGCCGAACGCCGTGTACAGCGCGGCCGACAGCGGATGCTCCTCGGGTTGCCATTCGGCGTGCCACTGCACGCCGACGATGAATTGCGTATCATCGTTATAGCGCAGTCCTTCGATCACGCCGTCGGGGGACGTCGCTTCTACCACCAGCCCCTTGCCCAGGCGATCCACACCCTGCCCGTGCAATGAGTTGACCATCATCTCGTCGTGACCGGTCAGGGATTGGAACAGGCCGCCCGCAGTCAACTTGACCATGTGATTGAGCCGGAAAACCTCTGCCGGCGTGACATCCTCATGGCGCGGTCTGCGGTGGTCGTTTTTTCCGGACAGTTCATGTATGCGGTAATGCAGCGAACCGCCCAGCGCCACGTTGATCTCCTGAATGCCGCGGCAAATACCAAACACCGGCACGCGCGCGGCGATGCAGGCGCGCACCAGCGGCAAGACAAGTGCATCGCGACCCGGATCGATGGGTTCACCGGCTGGAAATGCCGGCCCGTCGTAGTGCTCCGGTTCGACGTTCGCCCGCCCGCCGGTGAGCACGAAACCGTCCATGCGTGACACCAGTTCGACGACGTCCATTGCTGCGCCTATCGGTGGCAGCAACACGGGGATGCAATCCACCATCTTCAACAGGGAACGGATGTTGCGCTCGCCAGTGGCATGTACCAGATGCCGCCGATGGGCAGCCTCCATGGCGTTGGCAGACACGCAAATTAACGGTCGCGGTGCGGTTGTCTTCATCGCATAACCTAAGCCGTCATCTTGCGCGCCAGATCCTGCATGGCCGCGACCAACTGGTCCATCTGGGCAACCGAGTTCCAGACGCAGGCGTCGGCACGCAGCGCATAGCCGAACGGCTTTGGAGCGAGCGTATCGGGATCGCGATTGGGGATCAGGCCGTCGGGAAACGCTGCCGCCTGCGGATCGGGCGCGCGCGTGAATCCATTGGGCCCGACACCGCCGCCCGAGATGCGAAACCCGTATTCGAGCAGCAGGCGATCGCGAAACTGCCGGTTGAAGACGGGATCGTTGCGTTGCTCGATGTCGGGAAAAGGATTAAAGCAGACGATGGCGGACTTCAGCGCGGGATCGATGGCCGGTTGCAGTAGCGCATCGTCACCAAAGGTGGCCGCGATGCGCTGGCGCAGATAGTCCGCCAGATTGTGGGTCCAGCCCTGGATACGCGCCCGACCGACCTCGTCCCACACTGCGCACACATCGCCCAGTGCCCGCCAGTCGGCCGACTCCGGGAAACCGTATTTGCTCATCGCGGCGCCAATGTCGAAATCGGCGGGGCGGCTGCCGTCGTGCGGCATATCGACGAGGCTGCTGCGGATGATGTGAAAGCGCGGCAGCGGCGTGGGATTGGCCGGATGCTGGCGGTTGCGGATGTAGAGGATGCCGGTGCCGCCCGGCCCGCACTGCCATTTGTGGCCTGAGATGGCCCAGAAATCAACTCCGCTTTCATCCAGACGCGGCTCGATCATGCCGCCGTAGTGCGCACCATCCACCACCGTGATCGCCCCGGCCTCTTGGGCCAGTGCCGCGATGCGTCGCTCGGGCAGTCGCTGCCCGTTGGGCCACAGGGGGCTGGAAAAAAAGATTGCGCGCGTGACACCGGGCCGGATGCGCTTGCGCACCGCTTCGACTACCTCGTCCGCCGCGGCGGCGCGCTGCACCGGCACACCCCATTGCACGATCGTGACCCCGAAGCGCGCCGCCAGCCGCAGCACAGGTGCTATGCCAGCGGGATGCTCCATCGGCGAGACCAGGATTTCATCGCCGCGCTGCCACTCGATGCCCATCAGGATCTGCGAGAGCGC
>JANNPG010000142.1:0-2258 GCA_031399805.1 Betaproteobacteria bacterium
GGCTCAAGCGGCAGTCCAGTGATCTCACATCAGAAGGGAATGATCGGATTTACATCAGAGGGCAAAGGCGGAAGCAAGTATGTTGAAACCAAGATCTTAGGAATAATGTCTGGCCACTGGTGGGACAAGGAACCCGATAAGGGAATGTTTTTCCACAGCGGGCTTTCGTACTTCACCCGCGCCAATTCAATCCGTGACTTGCTCACTGCCTAGCCCACCGCCGCATCCGACCCTCGCGAGCTGCGCTCGCTCAGGCGGTTGGGCTCCACGTTGAAGCAGGCCGGGCTCAAGAAGTAGGAGGCAAGGAAAATGCGCTTCCTCGTAGTTGTTGAAGAAGGCCCTTCCTCCTTTGGCGCGTATGCATCAGATCGCGCCGCGCCGAGTTGTAGGCCGCGCTGCTGATGACGACGGCAGGCCGTTTCTTTGTTCCGGTCTGGTCGGTAAACGGGAACGGGACGAGGACCAAATCACCGAAGCTATAGCCGGTCGTAGGCGGCATCGTCGGGATTGTCCCAGACGCTCTTGAATGCGGGCTCGGCGGCCCTGGCGGCGACACGGGTAAGCTGCTGCGCGGTATGGCGCGTGCGCAGGAAGTCCACGAAGTCCTCCACCTCCGCAATCCGCTCGGGCGGCAGAGCCTTGAGTTTGTCGAGGAGGGCTTGCTCACTCATTTTGTTCATGGCCGTATCGCTATTGAGTATTCTGAATTATCCACCGGTTTCATGGGTCCGACAATGAGTCGCGTTGCCTCCAAGAGATTGCGGCGCAAGCCTCTTCGCGATCGAAACCACGCTCACTGATGCCACGGCGGAGGCCATGCACAAGGGGTAAGATGAATCCCTTTGCGATCCGCGGTGGATCATCCATGAACAAGCCCGAGAAACTGCGGCTGTACGGTGCACCCGACAATGTAGAGATCATTCGCGAGAGCGATCGCATCATCATGCGCACGATCGTGGAAACGGCGAAGTTTCGACGGATCGCCGCCGAGGTGCGAAAGCACATGCCAAAGCCCAAGAACGGCGAGAGCATCGTGCGCGAATTGAGTGAATCTCGCCCGCGTGGCGGAAGGTTCTGAGAGTCGGTCTCGACGCGAGCGTCGCGCTCGCGTGGTTTCTTCCCGATGAGAATCCGGAGAGTTCGCTCTACGCGAGGCGCGTGTTCGATTGAAGCTGAACATATTGTCCGACCTGCACCTTAGCCAGGGCGCCCTGCGGATACCGGAAAACGACGCCGACGTGGTCATCCTCGCCGGAGATATCGCCCGGCCGAGGGAGGCCGTCGCCTGGGCCTCGGGTTTCGCGAAGCCCGTGCTTTACGTGGCCGGAAACCACGAGTTCTATACAGGCAGCATCCCGGGCGCGCTCGCCGAACTCAAGGCACTGTGCGCCGGCTCCAACATCAGTGTGCTCGACAACGATGCGGTCGTCATCGACGGTGTGCGATTTCTGGGCACCACGCTGTGGACCGATTTTCTGCTGTACGGGGAGGGCGAGAGGCGCGCGGCGGCGATCCGCGAGGCGCTGCGTCTCGTGTACGACTTCAGCAAAATTCGCGCTGGCGAATCCGCGGATGCTCTGTTTACGCCTGCCGATGCGGCCGCCCTGTTCAAGGCCCACTCCGGATGGCTGCAGCGCAAATTCGCCGAGCCGCATGCCGGGCCCACCGTCGTGGTCACCCACCACGCTCCGTCCCCGCGCAGCATCCATCCGCGCTTTGCCGGATCGCTCCTCAATCCCTGTTTCATTTCCGATGCGGAGCACCTGGTCGGGGCAGGCCGCGCGCGCCTGTGGGTACATGGGCACACCCACGACAGCTTCGACTATGTCCTGCGCGAGACGCGGGTGGTGTGCAACCCGCGCGGCTACGCCAAGGACGGCGTGAACGAGAACCCGCATTTCGACGCGAATTTCATGGTTGAAATCGACGCCGATTGAAAGAACGCGAATCACGATCGGTGCCGCGTTGACCGAATTTCATGATTTCCTCGGCCGAGCCGCGCGAGTTTGGCGGCAATGTCGATGGCAAGGAGGGCGTTGCCGGCACTTCGCTGTTACTGCCGGTGTTCGTGCCGGGAGCGTACACCTCCGCGGTCAAGGATTGCTGCCACTTTTGACCTAATGTCCTTTCTGGGAGCGGCTTTCCGGGTGAATTGCTGCCATTCTCATGGAATGTGGGCTCAGCGGCCCTGGCGGCGACGCGGGTAAGCTGCTGCGCGGCAAGGCGCGTGCGCAGGAAGTCCACGAAGTCCGCCACCT
>JANNPG010000260.1:0-2454 GCA_031399805.1 Betaproteobacteria bacterium
GCGGCGGTGATCGCGTATTCGAGCGGCACTTTTTCCACGGCGGATTATGCCAAGGTCGGGTGGGTAGCCGTATTAATCGGGATTGCCTACGGCATTCTGGTGATGGTGCCCTGGTACGCGTTCCTCGGTCTGCCGGTATGGGACCCGGGCGCGCCGTGGCCTTTCAAGACTCTGTGATTTGCACACTGCCGGACGCTTTGCAGCAACACCCCCCACATACAAACACCCACGGAAAGTTTTCATGAACAAGATGACCGATCCAACCCGGGCGCCGGAGCAGCGCCGGTTCACCGAGCAGGACCTGCGCAAGCGCCTCGGCAGCTACGTCGCGCCGCAAGGACTTTACGACCAGAACAAGGCGAAGCCGTTCGTCGGCCGTGTGACCTGCAACGTCGACCGCCTGGTGGCAGGGCAATGGACCGAGATCGTGCTCGATTACGAAATCGGCGCCTCCGGCGTCGCCGACGGCGCGTGGTTCAAGGCGACGTTCAAGTTTTATTCGGACTGGGCGCTGTTTCAGACCGTCGATCCGGCGGGCGCGAATTACGTGTCGGCCGAGTATCACGCCAGCGCGCTGCGCCCCGGCCAGAGCCCGGCCTCGGTGCAGTCACTCAAAGTGCGCTTCGACCAGAAAGGTCACGAGCGCCCGTTCCAGAAATCGGTGATCGTCGACACCGTTGACGGCTATCTCAACGCCGGCGACCACATCATCATCCGGCTCGGCGACCGGCGCGCCGGCGGCCCCGGCACGCGCATCCAGACTTTCGTCGAGGATAAATTCCGTTTCCGCTGCTACGTCGATCCGCTCGGCACTTCGCGTTTCGTCGCGGTGCCCGGCGACGTCGTCATCGACATCGTCGCCGGCCCGGTCGAGAACCTTTCCCTCATGGGCCCGCGGCTGGTGCGGCCTGGAACGCCGTTCAAGCTGCGGCTCTCGGCGCACGACCGCTGGGGTAATGCGTGCAATGACGCCGGGGGCAAAGTTGAAGTCGTCGCGCAACGCGACGGCAAGCCCGTTTATCGCAAGAGCGTTGAATTCAACGCCACCGGCTGGGCCAGCACCGCGCTCACGGATTTGCCGTGCGAAGCGGGCGAACTCATGATTACCGCCGCCATGCCCGGCGCGCTTGGCGTCGCACCCGGCGTCCATTACGTCACGCTGGACAAGAACGCGCCATGTCCGCGCATTTTCTATGCCGACCTGCACGTGCATTCGCATGACACCGTAGGCACCAACAGCCCCGATTACAACACGCGCTACGGCCGCGACATCGCCGGGCTCGACGTCATGGCGTACACCGCCAACGATTTCCAGATCACCGACGGTAACTGGGAACTCGGCGTGAAAACCATGCACGAATTGCACCGCAACGGCGAGTTCGTGTGCTATCCGGTGCAGGAATGGTGCGGCAGCTCGACCGCCGGCGGCGATCACAACGTGGTGTTCCTCGGCGACGGGCAACCGGATTTTCCGTATAACGCCAAAGGCGAACACAACCGCACCTTCACCTGGAACGAGGACATGAAGGGTGCTGCGGTCGATCTCGGACGCTGGCCGATCGAGGAATTGTGGCTCGCCTATATCGACGACGCCGAACACCATTTGATCATGCCGCACGTCGGCGGCCGCCGTTACATTCCCGACTGGCATCACCCCGAGCTCGAGCGCCTGATCGAAATTACCTCGGCGTGGGGGCACTTCGGCTGGTTGTACCAGGATGTGATTGCGCGCGGCTACAGGCTCGGCGCTTCCGCCTCGGGCGATGAGCATCGCGGCCGTCCCGGCGGCGGACTGCCGGGCACCCAGGTTTTCGGCACCAAAGGCGGTATCACCGGCATCATTGCGGACGCGCTCGATCGCGCAACGGTCGGCAAGGCACTGCGCGCGCGGCATACGTTTGCGGCGAGCGGCGAGCGCATCGTCGGACTCGCGACCTGCGGCAAGCACATGCAGGGCGATGAATTTTCTCTCAAGGGAGGCGCGAAAATCGATTACCGCTTCCTCGGGCTGCAGGGCTGGGACGAAATCGCCGCGTATGACCACACCGGCGTGATCTGGCACCGCGACCTGCAGAAAGAAACCGGCTACGGCGAGCGCAAGATTCGCATCCGGTGGGGCGGGGCGCGCATCCCCGACCGCTATCGCTGGGCCGAATGGCGCGGTACGGTCAGTATCATCAACGGTACGATCAACACGTTTGCCGGCGGCGGTTTCGAGCATCCGGAAGAATCGTGCTGGCGCGCGGGACCGGCCGACATCGGCTTCCGGACGGACACTTACGGCGATTCCGACTCGGTGGTGATCGACATCAGCAACCTGCAACACTGCCGCATCCGCATCGCGGGCCGCATCGACAGCTACGTCAAGGTCGGCGATCCGACTGCGGGCAACCCATTCGTGCATTGCCCGACGTTCGAGTGGGAGGTGAGCGGCGCGGAACTCCTGGCGAGCGA
>JANNPG010000273.1:0-2469 GCA_031399805.1 Betaproteobacteria bacterium
GTCCGCTTTCGTGTCCAACTGCGCAGCCGGGACCAGCCCGGCGCCGGCGCACGCGATGCACGCGAACAGCAAGCGCGTCAGCCAACAGCGCGCATGTTCCCGGAATAACCCGCTCATTTCTACCTGACTATATGGCGATCCAATATGCCGCAAATATAGAGCACGGGTCCTGCGTTGTATGTGCGCTGTCGAACTTACGGTGATGGGTGATGGGTGATGAGTTACGGGTAGAATTGCCCATGACCCCTTGCCCCTTACCCATTACCGGTTCACTTATGACCGACATCGCACTCGTCGTATTCGACATGGCGGGAACCACGATCGAAGACTCCGGCCAGGTGCCCGAGGCCTTCACGACGGTATTACGCAAACAGGGCATCGAGATCACCGCAGATGCGTTGCGCGCGGTGCGCGGCGCCTCCAAACGCGACGCCATCCGGCATTTTGTGACCAAGCATCACGCCACGGACGTCGAGGCGCTGACCGACGCAATATACGGGGACTTTCGCGACTGCCTTGGCCGGCTCTTCAAGACGCGCGGCGTCAAGCCGATTGCCGGCGCCGTGGGAATATTCAAGTGGCTGCGCGAGCGCGGCATCAAGGTCGCGCTCAATACCGGATTCGATCGCGTGACGACCGACCTCATCATCGAAGCGGTCGGCTGGCAGAACGGGATGGTCGATGCGGTCGTCTGCGGCGACGACGTCGCGCTTGGCCGCCCCGCGCCTTACCTCATCTTCAGGGCCATGGAACAGACCGGCGTCACCAGCGTGCACCGGGTGATGTGCGTCGGTGACACCGTGCTCGACCTGCAGGCGGGCCACAACGCCGGCGCGCGCTACGTCGTCGGCGTGCTGTCGGGTGCGCACAAAAAAGAGCATCTGGAAAAAGAACCGCACACCCACCTCATTGCGAGCGTCGCCGCGCTTTCGTCCATCGGGTTCTAGTGCCGGTCAAGCCGGCCGGGATCCGGGATGATTTAATCATCTGTAAGCCTGCCGTAAGGCTGGTACGCGAGGATTCGACAGCCGCAGCAAGCCCTCCGCAGTAAGTCCTCTCTAACAGAGGCTTGCACCCGGTTCGGGTGAGCTGCATTGGATGGCCCATGATTAATAAGGAGACTTTCGATGACCCGACTTCTATCAGGACTTTTTCCGTTGCTCGTATGTTTTTCGGCATTCGCCGAGGACGTAAAAGACGCTCCGATTCCGACCACCATGAACGTGGTGGGAATCGCGATTTTCCTGGTCCTCTTCTTCGGCTCGTGCATTGGATTTTTCGGGTACATGTGGTGGACGCATAAGCAAGACCAAAAAGAATAATCGGGATGCGGGCGACGAACTCGCCCGCCGCCCGTTACTGCATGCGGTAACGCGCCACCGCTTCCCGGTTCCACGCCAGTCCATTGCCCGGCCGCGCCGGTATCACGGCGTTCCCGTCGACGATGCGCAGCGGCTCTTCGACGATCGCGTCGGCCCAGTCGACGTATTCGAGCCAGTGCGCGGTCGGCGTCACCGCCAGCAGATGCGCGCTCACTTCCGGAAACAGATGCGACGACATCGGCATTGCGCGCGCCGCCGCCAGCGCCGCCGCATCGCGCCAGCCCGTGACGCCGCCGATGCGCTCGAGATCGGGCATCACATAATCGCACGCCCGCATCTCCAGCGCCTCCGCCATCGCGCGCGGTTCGGAAAAATTCTCGCCGATCTGGATCGGTGTTGCGAGTTCGCGCGCGAGTGTTGCGCAGCCGCGATAATCGTCGTGGCGAATCGGCTCCTCGATCCAGGTGACGCCCGCGCCGTCGAGCGCGCGGCCACGCCGCAGCGCTTCATCCACCGTTAACGCCTGGTTAAAATCGACCATGATCTTGATTGCCTCGGGCACGCGCCGCCTGACCGCATGCAACGCCGCCATGTCCTCGTCGAGCGTCGGATATCCGAGGCGCAGCTTCACCGCGCGAAATCCGCCGGCGAGCAATTGCTCCGCTTCGTCGGCGAGCGCCGCGAGTGGCATCAGACCGAGACCGCAACTGTTGTAGGCCGGAACCGGGCGCGGCGCGCCGCCGAGGTAAGCTGCCAGCGGCAGGTTGGCCGCTCTCGCCAGCGCGTCCCAGCACGCCGTGTCGAACGCCGCCATCGCCATGCGCACTATGCCCTGCACACCGATCAACCTGAAGCGTTTGGAGAGTTGCGCCCACAAAGCGACCGGCGCGATGCGCTCTCCCTTCACGGCCGCCTCGACGGCGCCGAGCAGACTGACGATCGCGGGCGCGGCAGCGCGCACATAGCAAAACAACCAGGTGCGGCCGGTGACGCCCTCTTCCGTCTCGACATCGACCAGCAAGAGCGGCGCCGCGCGAATCGCCGCGGCACTCGTGCCCAGCACGTAGCGCATCGGCACTTCAACGGCAACCGCGCGGATCGAGCGTACGGTCAGTGCGGACTCGTTCATGCCGAAGGTGGCCGGCCG
>JANNPG010000287.1:0-3160 GCA_031399805.1 Betaproteobacteria bacterium
TGTGCCCGATCGTGATGGAATTGACGGCCAAGACCGATCCGCAAACGGGCCTCGAAGGCAAGTTCAGCGTTTTCCATGCCGCCGCCGCCGCGATCGTTTTCGGCGCGGGGTGCGAGGCGCAATTCAGCGATGCCTGCGTGCGCGACGCACGCGTCGTCGCCCTGCGCAAACGCATCACGGCCACGCCGGACGCCAAACTGCGCAAAATCGAGGCGCGTATCAGCGTCCGCCTGAAGGACGGCCGCGTCGTGACGCGCCATGTCGAAAACGCGCTCGGCACGCTCGCGCGACCGATGAGCGACGCCGACCTCGAAGCCAAATGCCGCGGCCTGACTGACGGTATAATCAGCGCCGCGCAAACCGACGAGCTGATCCGGCTGTGCTGGTCGGTCGCCGCGCTGCCGGATGCCGGCGCGCTCGTGCGCGCCGCCACCCCTGCCGCGTAACAATTAACACGAAGCAACCCGATGAAAACCAGAACCGTCCCGCAGATTTCGCCCGTCATGCAGGAAGTGAGCGCCTATATTGCCGCGGCGCTCTCGAAGCCGTTGCCGAAAGACGTCGCCGAAAAAACCAAGCACCACGTGCTCGACACGTTTGCCGCCATGGTGTCCGGCTCGCGCCTCTTGCCGGGCAGGAAAGCGATTTCCTACGTCAAGACGCTGGGCGGCGCGAAAGAAGCGACCGTTATCGGCAGCCGCTTCGTCACCACCGCGATCAACGCCGCGCTCGCCAACGGCATGCTCGGGCATGCCGACGAGACCGACGATTCGCACGCACCGTCGCTGTGCCATCCCGGATGCGCGATCGTGCCGGCGGCGCTCGCGATGGGCGAGCGCGAACGGCGCAACGGCGCCGCGTTGCTGCGCGCGGTCGCGCTGGGCTATGACATCGGCTGCCGCATCAACCTGTCGCTCAACGCTTACGAGTTTCGCGAAGACGGCCACTCGACGCACAGCTTCGGCCCGATGTTCGGCGCCGCGGCGGCGACCGGCGCATTGTGCGGGTTCGATCAGCGGCAGGCGCGCCACCTCCTTTCATACACCGCGCAACAGGCGTCCGGCGTGTCGTGCTGGATGCGCGACGAGGAACATATCGAGAAAGCATTCGATTTCGGCGGCATGCCGGCGCGCAACGGCACGGCAGCGGCGGCGATGGTCGCGCATGGCTTCTCGGCGGTCGAAGACGTGTTCGCCGGCGAGCGCAATTTTTTCGTCGCCTACGGCCGCACGCCGAAGCCCGCTGAACTCGTGCGCGAACTGGGCACGACCTTTGAAATCATGAACACCAACATCAAGCGCTGGTCGGTGGGCTCGCCGATCCAGGCGCCGCTCGACGCGCTGCTCGATTTGATCAAGGAGCACGGGATCAAGGCCGATGACGTCGAAAAACTGGTGGTGCGCGTTTCGCACCAGGGCGCGAACACGGTCAATAACCGGCACATGCCGGACATTTGCATGCAGCACATGTGCGCGGTGATGCTGATTGACGGTTTCGTCAGTTTCAAATCCTCGCACGATGAAAAACGCATGCACAACCGCACGGTGCTCGACTTGAGGAGCCGCATCGAACTCCTGGGCGATGACGAACTCACGCGCGCGATGCCGAGCCGGCAGGGCATCGTCGAGATCAAACTGCGCAATGGCCGCGAACTGCGCCTGCACACCAAGGCCGTGCGCGGCACCAGCGACAGCCCGATGACGCGCGCCGAAGTCGACGCCAAGAGCTACGATCTCATCGCCCCCGTGACCGGCAAGGCGCGCGCGCGCAAACTGTGCGACAGCGTGTGGAGCATTGAGAAACTCACCGACCTGCGCAAGCTGCGTCCGCTGCTGCAGGCCTGACACCAGCATGCGCCCGGACCAAGCCCGGGAATTCCAACGAACCGAAAGAACGAGCGATGGACTTTGCCTTAAGCGACGAACAGAAAATGTTTTGCGACTCGGTGCACGGCTTTGCCCAGAAGCATCTTGCGGCCGGCGCGCTTGCGCGTGCACACCAGGAAGAACACCCGTGGGATGTCTCCAAACTGATCGCCGCGCAGGGCCTGATGGGCATCGCAATGAAGGAAGAGGACGGCGGCCAGGGCGGCACGCTGATGGACGCAATTCTCGCGATTGAAACCGTGGCGCAGGTGTGCCCGCGCAGCGCCGACGTAATTCAGGCCGGCAATTTCGGCCCGGTACGCGTGCTCGCCGAATACGGCACCCGCGACCAGAAGGACCGTTATCTCAAAAAAATCCTCACTGGCGAATCGGTAATCACGGTCGGCATGACTGAACCCGAGGCCGGGAGTGCTGTGACCGATCTCACCACCAGCGCGAAACCCGACGGCGCCGGCTACCGCGTCAACGGCGTGAAAGTCTTTCAGACCCACGCGTCGTACGCGGACGTGATGCTGACTTACGTGCGGTTCGGCCCCGGCGTGGGCGGCATCGGCTCGGTGCTGATTCCGCGCGACGCGCCGGGTTTCAAGCAGGGCGCACCGTCGAAATTCTTGAACGGCGAGGACTGGGTGCAAACCTATCTCGACAACGTGTACGTCGGCCCCGAGAACGTCATGCTGAAGGAAGGCGGCTTCAAAAAGCAGATCGCCGGCTTCAACGTCGAGCGCATCGGCAACACGGCGCGCTCGCTCGCTTTTGGTCGCTACGCTTACGAACTGGCGCGGCAATGGGCCATGCAGCGCAAGCAGTTCGGACGCGCCCTGTGCGAATTCCAGGGCCTGCAATGGAAGTTCGCCGACATGAAAATCAAGCTCGACGCCGGTCAGCTCCTGCTCTATCGCGCGGTGGCGAATGCGGTCGACGGCATACCGTCGGCCGAAGACACCGCGATCGCAAAAGCCTTCTGCAACCAGGCCGGGTTCGATATCTGCAACGAAGCGATGCAGATCATGGGCGGCATGGGTTACACGCAGGATACGCTGGTCGAGTATTGTTTCCGTAAATGCCGCGGCTGGATGATCGCCGGCGGGTCGATAGAAATTCTGAAAAACCGCATCGCCGAAAGCATCTTCGAACGCACTTTTTCCCAACGTCCACCAAAAACAGACAAAAGCTGAACCGCAAAGGACGCGAAGGACGCGAAGGAAACAAAAGAACAACATGAAATAACGAACACTACCGGACCGGGTGCGAGTCTGCAGCCTTCATGCAAA
>JANNPG010000288.1:0-4649 GCA_031399805.1 Betaproteobacteria bacterium
GTCCCGCCGCTCTGGGCGTTCGTCGTCGGACTGGCGTTGCAGAATCTCGGCCTCACCTATCAGCCGCTGGTGGCGGCGGGCGCGGTATGGCCGCTGATCTTTCGCGACACGCCCCTGGAAGTGCTGCGCACGCAGTTGAACCGTCTCGTGCTCTACGTGTTTTATCCGTGCATTCTGTTCGCGGTCGTCGCCAATACGCCGATTACCGCCGACCTGCTGTCGGTTCCACTGCTCGTCGGCATCGGCACGCTGGCGTCCGGCGCGCTGCTCTACGTGCTGCTCTACGTGTCGCCGCTGGGGCGGGGGCTCAGCGATCCGACGCGCGCGGTGCTGATGCTGGGCGGCATGTTCGGCAACACGTTCAACATCGGCGCGCCGGTGCTGATGTTTTTCTTCGGCCGCGAGGCCGTGCGCTACGCGGTGTTCAACGACATGCTGATGACGATGCCCTTCATCTGGAGCCTCGGCGTGTGGATCGCGACGCGCCTCGGTTCGCACCAAAAACCGGTGTCGTATCCGTCACTGTGGCGCATATTGTTGGCGCTGCCGCCGCTGTGGGCATTCGCGCTCGGCTTCGCATTGCAGACGCTTGGCCTTACTTATCAGCCGCTGATTGCCGCCGCGCACATGATAGGGCAGGCGACGATACCGGTGACGCTGTTCGTGCTGGGCATGACCATACCGTGGCGCAACCTGACGCCGCGTCCTGAAATTCTGACCGCCGCGGCGGTCAAATTGCTGTTTGCGCCGCTCGTCGTCGCGAGCGTGGCGCGCGTGTTCTACGCCCCTATGGGCGAGGCGCAGTACGCGTCGGCACTCGAGGCGACGACGCCGGCCATGATGACCGCACTGCTGTTGGCTGACCGTTTTCGCCTCGACGCAGCCGCGGCGGCGCTGCTGATCGGCTGGAGTACCATCCTGTTCTGGTTCAGTCTGCCGCTGATGCTGGCGCTGGGATTGATCCGTTAGTCGTGCGGCGCGTGCCGTTCGTCGCGCCGTGTCTTCGCATAATGCATGGCTGCCGGTAACATGCAGAAATTCAAGAGCAGCTAAGGAGGACGTTATGCTGAAAATCGCCGCCTTGGCGGTGCTGGCTTCGGTTGTGCTCGATGCCGGCGCGCAGAATCCGGCGCCCGCGTCATTGTGGTACGACGCCGGCCATGTTGCATTGACGGCCACCGATAACGGCGGCCTCGCCGCTGCGTGGCAATTCGACCGCGCCGACAACGGCGACATTCGCATCATCAAGGACGAGCGCCACGGCACCGCCACCGTCCGCGGCACGCTGCTGTCGATTTGCGATGACCAGGCGCTGCTCTTCAAGGATATCGTGCCGGCAAGACGGCGTGAACTGCAGGAGCTGAACGTGCCGGTGCTGCATTTGCAACTGGTTTTGCGCCTGCTCGCGCGCGCACTGCCACAGGGGCTGCCGGCCACGGCGGCGCAGGCGGGCATCGATATCGCCGACGACAAGAACACTTTGCGCGTGCGCAAGGACTACAGCGCGCGCAGGGATTTCGGCGCGCCGTGGCACGCGCGCGGCAACGTGACCCGCGGCGCCGATGGCGAGGTCCGCTTCGATATGGTCCTGACGTATGCCGCGGACGACGCGCCAGGCCAGCGGCCCGAGCTGAAGCTTGCCGGCGTGTGGCGGCAGCAAAGCCGCATGAAAGCGATCGACAACGCATACCCGCTCGCGGGCTGGCGCGTGCATCGCGTCGATACCATCGCCGAAGTGGTCGGCGGCAACACGGTGCTCGATCCCGTCGCCATGACGCAGGTGCTGCAATTCGCCACCGTGGGCGACGTGCGGGCGCGTATCGGCCGCTGGTGGGACCCCGATGTGAAGGCGCCAAAACGGGCGGAGTGCAGATTATGACTGACCGGCTCAAGCTCGGTTTCATCGGTCTGGGCGTGATGGGGCGGCCGATGGCGCTTAATCTGATCAAGGGCGGTTACGCGATGACGGTCTATGCGCGGCGCGCGGCGGCGGTGGCGCCGCTGGTCGCGGCGGGGGCGCGGGCGGCCGCGAGTCCGGCGGCAGTCGCGCGCGCGGCCGACGTTGTTTTTTCGCTGGTTACGGCGTCGGCCGACAGCGAAGAAGTGGCGCTGGGTGCGCAGGGCATCATCGAAGGCGCGCGTGCCGGCTGCGTCGTGATCGATATGGCCACCATTTCGCCGCTGGCGACGCGCCGCATCGCGCTCGCGCTCGCGGCGCGCGGTATCGAACATATGGATGCGCCGGTGTCGGGCGGTCCCGCCGGCGCACAGGGAGCGACGCTCGCGATCATGGCCGGCGGCAAGCCGCAGGTGTTCGCAACCGTGAAGCCGTTGTTCGAATGCCTGGGAAAAACGATTTTGCACATGGGCGATCACGGCGCGGGTCAGGCGACCAAGGCGTGCAACCAACTTGCGCTGACCATTACCGCACAGGCCGCCGCGGAGGCGCTCGCGCTTGCGCGCAGCTGCGGCCTCGATCCCGCGCGCGTGCATGAGGCGATGATGGGCGGTGTTGCCGCGAGCCGCGTGCTCGAACTCTTCGGCAAGCGCATGGTCGGCCGCGACTTCGGCAGCGGCATCGACGCCCGCCTCTATCACAAAGACCTCGGCATCGCGCTCGAGCTCGCGCAGGAAGCGGGTTTGCCGTTGCCCGCGGGCGCGGCGGTCAAACAGCAGATCAATGCGCTGATGGGCGCGGGCGAAGGCAACGCCGATTTTTCGGTGCTGATACGCGCGCTCGAGCGGGCGGCGGGACAACGCATTGACTAGGAGCATGCACGCCGGCGGATTTTCACGGTGCGTATTCGAATAGAATCGTCCCTGCCTGACAATGTCGCCGGAAAGCCAGCCATGAGCCTCACATCATTCGAACCCGCGACGCCCCGCCTGCATCGCTCGGAACTCGCGGCGCCGGCTTCGAGTCCGAAAATGATCGACAAGGCGAGCCGTTCGTCCGCGGACGTGGTGTTTCTCGATCTCGAAGATTCGGTTGCGCCTGACGACAAACCGCGCGCCCGCAAGAACGTGGTCGCCGCACTCAATGATCTCGACTGGGGCGACAGGACAGTCAGCGTGCGCATCAACGGGCTTGACACGCAGTACACCTATCGCGACGTGATCGAGATCGCGCAAGCGTGTCCGCGCCTCGATATGTTTTTTCTGCCCAAAGTGGGCGTTGCCGCCGACGTCTACGCACTCGACGTGCTGGTGACGCAGATCGAGCAGGAATGCAAGCGCGAGAAAAGGATCGGGTTCGAGGTTATGATCGAAACCGCGCTCGGATTGTGCAACGTCGAAGCGATCGCACAGTCGAGCCGGCGCCTGGAGGCGATGTGCTTCGGCTCGGGGGATTTTGCGGCGTCGACCGGCGCGCGCTCCACCACCATCGGCGCACTCAACCCGGATTACGGCGTGTTGAGTGAGCCGGACGCGGACGGCAAGCGCGCCTATTTCCAGATCGATCCGTGGCACGCGGCGCAGGCGCGTATCGTGGCGGCGTGCCGCGCCTACGGGCTGCGTCCGATCGACGGGCCGTACAGCGATTTCAACGACGCTGAAGGTCTGCGTGCATCGAGCCGGCGCGCCGCCGCGCTCGGGTTCGAGGGCCGCATGGCGATCCATCCGGCGCAGATCGAGAGTATCAACGCGCTGTTCAGCCCGGCACCTGACGAAGTGGCGCGCGCGCGCCGTATCGTCGAGGCGATGGCGCAAGCTGCGCGCGAGGGCCGCGGCGCGGTCCAGCTCGATGGACGCATGATCGATATCGCGAATATCCGCATGGCACAGCGCCTGCTCGCGAAGGCCGCTGCAATCGCCGGCGCCCGACGCTGATGGTAAGCGGCGCCGTTTCGTTGCACCGTTCGTGTCACAATGGGTTTTCTGCTTCCTGCAAGGGCACCCAAACACATGACGCCTGATTCCGGTCCGGCTGAGGCAGCGCCGCTTAGCGAGCCGGACCCTGACCATACGGCCGCCGCGGTTTTCTCCGAGCAGGTGCGGCTCATTTACCGCTTGTCGCGCCCGGCTTATGGCGGAATACTGGCGGTCGCACTAATCATGCTGTTCGTGCTATGGAACACCGTGCCCGCAGCACCGCTCCTGGGCTGGTTTACACTGATCATCGCCATTACCGCGGCGCGCCATCTCCTGCATCGGCGATACACCCTGCGTGAACATGCGCATGAGGCCGGGTTCTGGGCCAAATGGTTCGTCGCCGGCGCGGTGGCGATGGGCGCGCTATGGGGGGCGCTCGGCTCCTTGCTGCTGCCAGCGGGCGAGTTCGGGCATCAGTTGCTGATCGTTTTCGTGGTCGCGGGAATGGTCGCGAGCGGGTTGATCGTGCTCACACCGGTGAAGGCGGCATTTGTCGGGTTCGCCCTGCCGGCATTGCTGCCGCTCATCGCGGCGATGTTGGCGCAAGGCGACTCTGTCCACATGTACATTGCAGCGATCCTGACTGCTTTTGTGGCGGTGATGCTGGCGGCGTGTCCTATCGTAAACAACTCGCACGTCGCTTCGCTGCGCGCGCGGTTCGAGAACACCGACCTCGTCCAGGACCTGTCGGCGGCCAATCGGCTCGCGGATGATGCCATCCGTCAGTTGGGCGACCAGATTGAAGCGCAGAATAAAATCGAAGAGGCGCTGCAGCA
>JANNPG010000311.1:0-4284 GCA_031399805.1 Betaproteobacteria bacterium
GCAGCCCGCCGGGTTCGGCGCGGAACGCGAACGGATCACCGTCGGCGGTGGCATCGGGAAGGGCCACGTCACCGACGACGGGGAACGGCTCGCGTGTGAAACCTGCCAGTTCACGCTCGTCGCCACCGCACGCCGTGAGCACGAGCGCGGATGGATGGTTGTGCGTCTCGACTTTCATCAGAATGTGCACGTCGTCCTCGGCATAGCGATAGCCGCCGTCGGACATTGCATGAAAACGCCGCACGCGCGCGCCCTCGATAATCGAGGAATTGTCGGAATAGGCGACGACGGTTCCGCGCGGATGCCGTTCGTGCGTATTGCGGATCATTGCAAACAGCGACTTCGCCTGCCGTTCGCCGTCGACTACCCAATCGGCATTGAATATCTTGTGCCTGCAATGCTCGGAGTTGGCCTGCGCGAACATCATCAATTCGACATCCGTCGGATTGCGTTCAAGACGCGCGAAGTTCTGGGCCAGGTATTCGATCTCGTCGTCGGACAGCGCGAGACCCATCTCGCGGTTGGCGGTCTGCAGGGCAGCCATGCCGCCGCCGAGCAAATCCACGGTCGCGAGCGGCTGCGGCTCGTAATGATGAAAAAGCCGCACCGCGGCATCGTCTGTATCGAGCACGGTCTCGGTCATGCGGTCGTGGATCAGCGGCCGCAGCGCCGCCACCTCAATTGCAGAAAGTCGGCTGCCGTCGGCCTTGCTTGCGTAGTAAGCAGTTCCGCGCTCGATGCGCTCAACCACGCCGAGACCGCATCGGCGCGCGATATCGGTGGCTTTCGACGACCACGGGGAGATCGTTCCCAGCCGCGGCACCACCAGTTGCAATTGGCCCACTGCCGGCACCTCATGCGTAGCCGGTCCGTAGGTCAGGATACGCTCGAGGAGCGCGGATTCATCCGCGTTGAGGGCGCGCGACACACTTACAAAATGGCGGTATTCGGCGCTGATGCCGGACACCCTGAGGCGGGCGTGCTGGAGAGCTTCGTTGAGCTTGCGTGAGCGGAACTCGGAGAGGGCATTGCGCCCGCGCAGACTTAGAGTCCGTAACATAATGAAACGCGCGATATCCGTAAAACCGGATTTTACCCGAAACCGCCGCTTGCCGCAGTCCCGCACACCTGACGTAAGCTAAACTACCTGGAAAATACGAACTGCCGACATGACTTTTCAATCACCCGCGAATCTGCCCGTATATCGCACTGCCGAGATACGCGACATCGAAGCTGCGGCGGCCACCGGGATCAATCCGCCCCGCCTTATGGAGCGCGCCGGTCTTGCCGCTGCGCAAATTGCGCGCGACCTCATTGCCGACGGCGGTCGCGGCGTGCTCGTGCTGGCCGGGCCCGGCAACAATGGCGGCGATGCCTTCGTGGTTGCCCGTCACCTTAAGGCGTGGTGGTTCAGGGTCGACGTCGTGTTCACCGGCAACGCGGCCGGGCTGTCCGCGGAATCGCAAGCCGCGCTCACCGCGTGGCGCGACGGCGGCGGCGGCACGCTCGAGCGCATCCCGGCAGATGGACGGTGGGATCTCGTCATCGACGGTCTGTTCGGCATTGGCCTGCAGCGCGATGTGAGCGGGCATTACGCCGAACTCGTCGCAGCGATAAACCGCCTTGATGCGACAGTGCTTGCGCTCGACGTGCCGAGCGGACTCGACTCGGACACTGGATGCGTGCGCGGCTGCGCCGTCCACGCCAATCACACGGTGACGTTCATCGGGTTGAAGCCCGGCTTGCTGACGCTGGCAGGACCGGATCACTGCGGCGAAATTCATCTTTGCACGCTCGATCTGGATACCGCGGCCGCACCTGCAGTACGCGGCGCGCTGATCGGCAGCGACGTCCTGCGGTCGGTACTGCCCGCGCGCCGCGCCAACAGCCACAAGGGCGATTACGGCAGCCTCGGCATCATAGGCGGCGCGCATGGCATGGTGGGTGCCGCATTGCTCGCGGGACGCTCCGCGTTGCTACTCGGAACGGGCCGCGTTTATGTCGGGCTGCTGGAAGACCACGCGCCGGGTTACGATCCGGCGCAACCGGAATTGATGCTGCGGACGGCGCCGGAGATCCTGCAACTCGGTCATCTCAATGCCCTCGCGATAGGTCCGGGACTCGGGCAGACGCCTGACGCACACCGCGTGCTGGCTGCTGCGTTAAAAATAAACGCAGCTATGGTGCTGGATGCCGATGCGTTGAACCTCATCGCAGCGGATACCGGCCTGCAGGATATTGTCCGCGCGCGCACGGCGCCGACAATATTGACGCCTCACCCCGCCGAAGCGGCGCGCCTGCTGGCGCATCAGACTGCGGGCGTTCAGACTGCTCGTATTGCCGCGGCGTGCGAACTCGCCGCACGCTTTCGAGCTGGCGTCGTTTTGAAAGGCGCTGGCAGCGTTTGCGCGCTGCCGGACGCAAAGTGGTTCATTAATACCAGCGGGAATCCCGGCATGGCGAGCGCCGGCATGGGCGACGTGTTGACCGGCTTCATCGCCGCCCTGCTCGCGCAAGGTGCAGATGCGCAAAACGCCCTGCTCGCGGGCGTGCATCTGCACGGGGCTGCGGGCGACGTGCTGGCCGGCGGTGATCACGGGCAGATCGGTATTACCGCCAGCGAGGTAATCGCCGCGGCGCGCACGCTATTCAACCGCGCACGCATCGGCCGCCGCTAAGCGGCTGTCCGTCGTTTACTGGCTCGCTTCGAGTCCCGCGGCCTTGATCACGACAGACCACTTCGCCATTTCCGCCTTGATGAACGCCGCGAACTGATCCGGCGTGCTGGCCACCGGCTCCGCCCCCTGCTTGCTCAGGCTTTCCCGCGTTTCGGGCGCGAGCAGACGCGCGGCGATTTCTTTCTGCAAGCGGTCGATGATGTCGCGCGGTGTACCGGCCGGTGCGAGCAAACCGGTCCAGCCGGTGATCACCACCGTCTTGTAACCCAGTTCCGTCATGCTCGGCGCATCGGAAAATGCCGGCGCCCGCCCGACGCCGCAGGTCGCGAGCAATTTGAGTTTACCCGCCCTGATATGCGGCACGACGCCCTGCATCGGGCTGAAAATCAGCGCGATTTGCCCGCTCAGCAAATCGATCACTGCGGGAGTTTCCCCCTTGTATGGCACGTGCAGCATGCGGATGCCGGTCTGCTGCGCGAAGAGCTCGCCGCCGAGGTGGGTTTGATTGCCGATGCCGAACGAACCGTAGCCGAGTTCGTTCGGCCGCGACCGCGCGATGGCAACGAGGTCTTTGACGCTTTTAACCGGCAGCGCCGGATTGATGACGAGGCCGAAGGTATTGCTCGCGATCTGCGTGATGGGTGCGAAATCGCGCAGCGTGTCGTAGGGCAGCGCTTTGTAGACGTACGGATTCATCGTCAGCGAGCTCGGCACGCCCAGCGCCAGCGTGTGGCCGTCGGGTTTGGCTTTCGCGCCGGCTTCGAGGCCGATAATGCCGTTCGCACCCGGCCGGTTGTCGACGACGAATTGCTGGCCCCATGCGTCGGCGAGCTTCTGCGCAACCACGCGCGCCGTCAGATCGACGCCGGAGCCGGCGGCCTGCGGCACGATGATGCGCACCGGACGGTTGGGGTAATCGCTGCGCGGCTGCGCGCCGGCCGGCAACGCTGCGATCAGCGCGGCCAGCGCAACCCACGCGGCAAGCATGGCCGCCTCCACTCTAAGAGCCTGTTTCGGAATGATCTGCAACCCGCCATCCTCAGCGGGACATGCGAGGATGTTCCGCCTCATTCTGTAATACGCGCTAAACATGCAGCCACCTCACGGTAAGAATTCCCAGCCACGTCAACGCCAGCGAGCCGATGAGATGCCCCGCGATCAGCACGAACGTCCAGCCGAGTTCGCGATCCGCCAGGAGCTCGACCGCCTCGGACGAGAATGACGAGAAGGTCGTAAGGCCGCCGAGAAACCCGACAATCACGAACAGCCGCAACTCCGGCGGCACGCTGTCGTGATGCAAGAAATATTCGACCGCCACGCCGATCAGAAAGCCGCCGATGAGATTTGCCGCCAGCGTGCCGAGCAGAATGTTTGCGAACAACGGATTCAATACGATGCCGAAACCCCAGCGCAGCCATGCGCCCAGCGCGGCGCCGATTCCGACAGCCAGCAAACCATACAAGGTCATGGTCGATCCACTCGCGCACTCATGCGCAAGAATAGCAGGGATTCACGCCACGCACAGCGTGCACCCGGCGCCGGCGATTACGGAAAGGGCGCGGTCACCTGCACCGGCGCTATCGCGATGCTATACTCTTTTTTTAAG
>JANNPG010000332.1:0-5490 GCA_031399805.1 Betaproteobacteria bacterium
AGCGCAACTGGATGCGGCGTGTGAGCGAACCGCGATCGAGCAGCCAGCGCCGCAGGCGCGCATCGCCGCATACCGGTTGCGGATGCCATAAGGTATCAACCATTCTCATGCGCTACCCGTGTTGACCGCCTCTATTATCGCTCAACGGACGCGTTTCATTGTGTTACGGACGTGATTGCCTCTATACGCGCAAATAATGCTGCCTGCCGCCAAGCCAGCGCCGCAGATGCCCCTCGGCAATTTCGGGTTGATCGCGCAGAAGGTCATGTGCTGCGCGGCGCGCCGCTTCAAGCAGGTCGAGATCCGCTTCGAGATCGGCAAAGCGCAGCATGGGCACGCCGCTCTGGCGCGCGCCCAAAAGCTCACCGGGTCCGCGCAGGCGCAGATCGTGCCGCGCGATCTCGAAGCCGTCATTGCATTCGAAAATGATCTTGAGCCGCTCGCGTGCGAGTTGCGACAACGGCTGCTGGTAGAGCAGGATGCAGGCACTTTTGCCGCTGCCGCGCCCGACCCTGCCCCGCAACTGGTGCAACTGCGCCAGTCCCATGCGCTCCGCGTTCTCGATCACCATGAGCGTCGCATTCGGCACGTCGACCCCGACTTCGATGACGGTGGTTGCGACCAGCAGCTGGATTGCGCCGCTGTTGAATCCCTGCATGACTGCGGCCTTGTCGGCCGCGGCAAGCCGGCCGTGCACCAGCCCGACTTTCAGTTCCGGAAATGTCGCGGACAAGCGCGCATAGGTTTCCAGCGCCGTCTGCAATTGCAATGCTTCCAACCGTCCGCGAGCGCGTGGCGGGATAAATTGCGTCTGCGCGTGGACGGTCCCGCCGCCTGCACGGTCGCCCGTGCCGGGGCTCCGCGTTCCGGCGTCGTACTCCTCGATCAACGGGCAGACCCAGTAGGCCTGGCTGCCGTCGACACACGCGTCGCGCACGCGCTGGATCACCTCGTCGCGCCGCGCGTCCGCAACCAGCCGCGTTGCAATCGGCGCGCGCCCGGGCGGCATTTCGTCGATTACCGAGACGTCGAGGTCGGCGTAATAACTCATCGCGAGAGTACGCGGGATCGGCGTTGCGCTCATCATCAACTGGTGCGGCTGCACTACCGTGCCCGGCCGGATCCCTTTCAGGCGCAGCGCCATACGCTGGCGCACGCCGAAACGATGCTGCTCGTCGACGATAGCCAGTCCAAGATTGCCGAACTCGACGTCGTCCTGAAACAACGCGTGGGTGCCGATGGCAATCTGCGCTTCTCCCGCTGCGATTTCGGCGAGGGTTGCGCGTTTCTGCTTGCGCGCAAGACTGCCGGCGAGCCACACGACCTTGATATCGAGGCCGCCGAGCCAGCTCTCAAATTTGTTGAAATGCTGCTCGCCGAGAATTTCGGTCGGCGCCATCACCGCGACCTGAAATCCGTTTTCTATCGCCTGCAGCGCGGCGAGTGCTGCGACCACCGTCTTGCCGCTGCCGACGTCGCCCTGCAACAGCCGCTGCATCGGATGCGGCCGCGCCAAGTCGCGGCGAATTTGATCGGCCGCTTTGTGTTGGGCACGCGTCAACTTGAACGGCAGGCGCGCAAGCAATTCGCGCGTGAGCTTGTTCCGCGCTTCCAGCGGCGGCGCGCTGGCCGATTTGCGCCGGTCGTAGTGGATGCGCATGGATAATTGCTGCGCGAGTAATTCATCGAACTTCACGCGGCGCCAGGCCGGGTGGGTGCGATTCTGCAATGCCGCCTGCTCGGCGGACGGCGGCGGGTGGTGCAGAAAGTTGACGCTGTCGCTAAACGCCGGCAGCCCGAGATTGCCGAGCATCTCCGGCGGCAGTGTGTCGCCAAGATCGCTCGCGGCGAGCGCCTCGTGCGTGAGACGCTGCAGGCTGGCCTGACTCATGCCTGCCGTGGTCGGATACACTGGCGTGAGCGTTTGCGCGACCGGCAGTTCGCCCCGCACCACGCGATACCTCGGATGCACCATCTCGGCGCCGAAAAATCCCTGGCGGATTTCGCCGAACAGGCGCACACGCGTGCCGGGCGCGAGTTGCCGCGCCTGACTCGTGTAAAAATTAAGGAAGCGCATGACCAGCACGCCCGACTCGTCCTCGATCGTACAGACCAGCTGGCGTTTGGGCCGGTACTTGATGGCATTGTCGGTGACGACGCCCTCGACCAGCGCGGGTTTTCCGTCGGGCGCTTCGCTGATACGGTAAAGCCGCGTTTCGTCGTCGTAGCGCGTCGGCAAATGCAGCACGAGATCGAATTCATGGTGAATACCGAGTTTGGCGAATGCGGCCAGCACGGCTTTGCCGTGTTTGGCGAGTGATGCATGCGGCATTACAGCAGGCACGGCGTTGCGCGCCGGTTTAGCGCTTTTCGCCGTCTTGCGCCTCACGCCGCTGGCCTCATGCCAGATTCAAAATGGCATCGACCTCGAACTGCGCGCCGCGCGGCAATGCGGCCACACCGATGGCCGCGCGCGCGGGGTAGGGCTGCGTAAAGTACGTCGACATGATTTCATTGACGCGCGCGAAGTGCGAGAGGTCGGTCAGATACACCGTGAGCTTTACGGCGTGATCGAGACTGCCGCCCGCCTCATTTGCCACCGCCTGCAGGTTCTGGAATACGCGGTGAAT
The DNA here is from genome assembly GCA_031399805.1 of Betaproteobacteria bacterium. Lineage (GTDB taxonomy): Bacteria > Pseudomonadota > Gammaproteobacteria > Burkholderiales > SG8-41 > PALSA-1004. Next base: position 2,631 of record JANNPG010000332.1, read on the forward strand.
CTGCGCGTCGATGCCATCGACCAGTTGCATGGTGGCCGGATCGAGTCCGATCTGGCCGGACATGTACACGCATTCGCCGCAGCGTATCGCCTGCGAATACGTGCCTATCGCCTGCGGCGCCGCCGCGGTATGGATCGCTTGTTTCATCATTCCCCCATTTTGTTCCTGCCTGGAACTGCGCTATCATGAAGCCTGCACGTCCGGATTTCAATCGCCGGCGCGCCACCCCGCCATCCACCGCGCGTGAATCCCGATGCCATCGCCAATTTTGAACGCCTGCTCGCAGCGGGCCGGGATGGCGCGTTGCTGCGCTTCAGTCTGGGCAGCGAGTACTTGAAAATCGCCGAGCCGTCCACGGCGGCACAGCATTTGGAGCGCGCCGTGACGCTCGATCCGGAGTTTTCCGCGGCGTGGAAGCTCTTTGGCCGCGCGCTGACCGAATGCGGCCGCGTTGAAGATGCCCTGAGCGCCTATGCGCGCGGCATCAGCGTCGCCGAGCGCAAGGGCGACAAGCAGGCGGCGAAGGAAATGACGGTATTCGCCAAACGCATCCGCAGGCAACACGGGCAAGAGAAGTAACACCCCGCGCATGCCAACATCCAACTCTCTGCGGCGCATGATCACGGGCGCGCCGCTCGATCCGTTCGACCCGGCGACGCGCCGCCATGTTGCGCTCGTCGCATTTTTTGCATGGGTCGGCCTCGGCGCCGACGGGCTGTCGTCGGCGTGCTACGGCCCGGAACAAGCGTACCTCGCGCTCGGTGGCCATACGCATTTCGGCCTCTATCTCGCGGCGGCCATCGCCATCACCGTATTCATCATTTCGCTGGCTTACAACCAGGTCATTGAACTGTTTCCAAACGGCGGTGGCGGTTACAAGGTTGCGACCCATCTGCTCGGCCCGCATGCGGGACTCGTATCCGGTGCCGCGCTCATCGTCGACTACGTGCTCACTATCGCGATTTCCATTGCGAGCGGCGCCGACGCGCTGTTCAGCCTGCTGCCGCTCGGCGTGCATGGCTTCAAGATCGGAATCGGGATTGGCGCCATTATCGCGCTGGTCGCCCTCAATCTGCGCGGCATGAAGGAAGCGATCAAGTTCCTGCTGCCGATTTTTGTCGGCTTCGTGATCGTGCACGTGTTTTTGATTATATACGGCATCTACGCGCACGCCGACCGCCTGCCGGCGCTCATTCCCGACACGCTCAACGAGACGGCGGGCCTCGCGCGTGATACCAGCTGGATTTTCGTGGTCTCGATAATACTGCTTGCGTACTCACAGGGCGGCGGCACTTACACCGGCCTCGAAGCCGTTTCGAACAACGTCAATACGCTCGCCGAGCCGCGGGTTGCGACCGGCAAATGGACCATGTTCTACATGGCGACCTCGCTCGCCTTCACCGCTGGCGGCATCATGTTGCTCTACCTGTTGTGGGACGCCACGCACAGCCCGGGACAAACGCTCAACGCCGTGGTATTCAAGTCCATCATCGATCACCTCGATTTCGGCGGCCCGGCGATCAATGGCGCCGCTCTGATCGGTGTACTCGTGCTCGAGGCGGGACTGCTTTTCGTCGCCGCCAATACGGGATTTCTCGGCGGTCCCGCGGTACTTTCGAACATGGCGGCCGATTCGTGGGTGCCGCGCCAGTTTCGCCAGTTGTCCAACCGGCTTGTCACGCAAAACGGAATCGTATTGATGGGTGCGGCCGCGCTGGCAGTTCTGGTATGGAGCGGCGGCAGCGTCACCCTGCTGGTGGTGCTCTATAGCATCAACGTGTTTCTCACGTTCTCGATTTCATTGTTCGGCCTGTGCGTTTACTGGGTGAAAAATCGGCGCGTGGCGAAAAACTGGTTATGGCGATTCGTGCTGTCGGCAACGGGCTTCGTGGTGACCAGCGGCATACTGACCATACTCGTTTTCGAAAAATTCGGCACCGGCGGCTGGGTCACGATTCTGATCACCGGCGGCGTCGTCGCAGTCTGCCTGGCGATCCGCTGGCATTACAACGAAGCGCGCGAGCAACTGCGCGAGATCGACAAGCTGTTTTCGGGACAGCCGATGCAGCAGGCGGCGGCCGATCCGTCGGCGCTTGATCCGCAACTGCCGACCGCGGTTTTTTTCGTCGGCAAAAACCGCGGCGTCAGCATGCATGCTTTACTGTGGGTGCAGCGGTTGTTTCACGGGCATTTCAAGAATTTTGTTTTTGTGAGCGTCGGCGAGGTCGACGCCCAAAGTTACGGCGGGGAGGGTGCGCTGCGCACGTTGCGCTACGAAATCGAGAATTCGTTGCGTTATTACGTCAACTTTTGCCACAGTCATGGACTCGCCGCCAAGTCCTGCCTTGCGTTCGGCACCGACCCGGTCGAGGAATTGATCAAGCTGTCCGATCAAATTAACCTTGAGTTTCCGAACAGCGTGTGCTTCGCGAGCAAGCTGATTTTCGCGCAGGAGTCGTTCTTCACGCGCTGGCTGCACAATCAGACCGCGCTCGCCGTTCAGCAGCGCCTGCATTTCATGGGGCGACAGATGGTCGTCCTGCCGATGAAAGTCGCATGACGTTTTAGGACAGCGTATAGGAAATTTAAACCCCCTTTTTCGCTGCCAAGAACTCTATCCCCTCACCAGCGGGCAGTCAAACGCACGAGTCTTTGGTGAAAATTCCCCTCTCTCGATGACTATTTGAGCCCTACATCGGCCCGAATCGCCTCACTTCGACGCACTTTGATCGCTTCGCGCGAGCGCGGGCCGAGCGGGATGGTCAGGCCCATTGCAAAACCGCTCTTGTCTTGCGAATCAGGCCGCCTGGAAGAGAGAAAGCGGCCGCGCCGGTGAGCGCGGCGGCGCGCGCGCAGGCAA
>JANNPG010000351.1:0-14082 GCA_031399805.1 Betaproteobacteria bacterium
GGTTACTACGCGGCGCGCGCCGCGGCGTTCGAGAAGCGTCTGAAGGCGTGCGTGTCGCTGTCGGGCCCGTACAGCTGGGTCGAGGTGTTCGATGCGCGCAACGAATTGTCGCGTGAAGCATTCAGGGTGCGCAGCCACAGCAAGAGCATGGAAGAAGCACGCGCGGTCGCGCAGACGCTGACGCTGGAGGGCGCGGCAAAGAACATCACCTGTCCGCTGTATGTCGTCGGCGGCGAACTCGATCATCTGACGCCGCCGCACAACGCCGAGCGCATCGCCGCGGAAGCGTCGGGGCCGACGGTACTCAACATCGTCAATGGCGGCAACCACGTCGTCAACAACCGCCGTTACATGTATCAAACCCAGACCGCCGACTGGCTTGCGCGGCAACTGGGTCTAACAAATGTTTGAACGCAGACTCGGCAACAGCGGGCGCCCCGATTACGTGCCCCAGGCGCGCGACGTCGAGGCCGAAATCCTGCCGTTGTGCCGCGAGTTCGATGTCGCGCTCGCATGGCTATTTGCGCAGGGTAACGATATCATTCCCATCCCCGGCACCAAACAGCTGAAATACCTCGAACAGAACGTGGCGGCGCTTGACCTGGCGCTCGCGCAATCGGCGCTTGATCTGCTGGCGGCTACGTTCAATCCCGGCGCGCGGGCGGGAGACCGTTACGCGCCCGGCGTATTCGAGATGCTGGGCGCGTGACGCGCAAATGCGCAAGCAAGACGTGAGACGAATTGAAGCCCGGAGCATCACATGGATACCGTAGTAAAGCAGCGGGATGCGCAGGTCGAGGCGGCGATTTCGCATTGGGCGCCGCGCTTCGTCGCCAACGGCGTGCCGCTCACCGACTTTCAGGAAGTGACGGCGGGGCTCGAGCGCTGGGACGACTGGTGCGCGGCGTGGTCGGCACGCGCGGCGATCCACGAGAAGCTCGGCGATGAGGCGTTTGCGCAAGACTGCAAGCTGTCGGCGGGCGAGCACTGGACGCGCGCCGCACTGTGCTATCACTTCGGCAAGTTTCTGTTCGTGAACGATCTCGATGAGATGCGGGCCGCGCACCGCAAAGTCGTCGAGTGCCGCAACAAGGCGTTGCCGCACTTGCAGCCGCCGGGCGAACGCGTCGCGATTGCCTACGAGGGCAAAGAACTCTTCGGCATCCTGCGCAAACCCGCGGGTGCACGCCGCGCGCCGGTCGTCATCATGTGCATGGGGCTCGATTCGACCAAGGAAGAGATGGACGATTACGAGAACCGCTTCCTCAGGCGCGGTCTCGCGACGCTTGCGTTCGACGGTCCCGGGCAGGGCGAGGCGGAGTACGATTTCCCGATCACGCCCGAATACGAAAAGCCGGTCAGGGCGGTGATCGATTATCTCGAGACGCGCGATGACGTCGACCTCGATCACATCGGAATCTGGGGCGTGTCGTTCGGCGGCTACTATGCGCCGCGCGCAGCCGCGTTCGACAAGCGCATCAAGGCCTGCGTGGCGTTGTCGGGCGCCTATCAGCGCACGGCGAGCTTCGAGGGGCGGCCGAAACTCAACGTCGAGGCCTTTCGCGTGCGTTCGAAATCAGCGACGCTGGAAGAAGCCGGCAAGGTCGCGTTGAGGGTTACGCTCAAGGGCATCGCGAAGAACATTACGTGTCCGATCTATATCGTCGCCGGCACCAACGACCGCCTGACGCCGGTGAGCGCGGCCGAGCAGCTGGCCGCCGAAGTGTCGGGGCCCTGCGTGCTGTCGATCGTCGAAGGCGGCAATCACGTGGTGAATAATCTCTGGTACCGCTATCGCGACCAGACCGCCGATTGGATGGCGACCCAGCTGGGCGCCGCACGGACATAAACCGGGAGAGCACGAGATGGCACGCAAACGTAAGGCAGTCGAGCCCACAGTCGTCAAGGCGGCGGGCATCAATCCCAAACGCGGCGTGAGCAGCGCGCCCGACGGCTTGTACGATCCGGCGAATCCCGGCCACCGCTGGGAGCGCCCGTTGCAGGCGCCGGGGCGCATGCAGGTCGATTTCGAAGAACGCGTCGACTTTCGCCGGCTCCACGAGTACCGGCTCGCGCGCACGCGCAACGCGCTGGCGAAGACGAAGCTCGGCGCGCTGCTCGTGTTCGACCAGTACAACATGCGCTACATTTCGAGCACGGTAATTGGCGAGTGGGCGCGCGACAAGCTGACGCGCTGGTGCCTCCTGACCGGTAACGGCGAGCCGTACGTGTGGGATTTCGGCTCGGCCGCGCGCCATCACAAGCTGTATGCGCCGTGGCTGCCGACGAACCACTGTCTCGCCGGCAACGTGGGTTTGCGCGGCGCGATCAATCCGCGCGTGGGGCTTTTCGAAGAAGCCGCGCGCGAGATCAAGGACATCCTGGTGCAGGAAGGGGTGGCCGACATGCCGCTCGGCATCGACGTCGTCGAGCCGCCGTTTCTCTTTGCGCTGCAGAAGCTCGGCCTCAAGGTGCAGGACGGCCAGCAGGTGATGCTCGACGCGCGCGAGATCAAAAGCTACGACGAGATCACGCTGCTCAACATGGCCGCGGCGATGGGGGACGGCGTCTACCAGGACATCTACGAAGCGTTGAAGCCGGGTGTGCGCGAAAACGAAATCGTCGCGATGGCGACCAAGCGCCTCTACGAAATGGGCTCGGATTGCGTCGAGGCGATCAACGCGATCGCCGGCGAGCGTTGCAGTCCGCACCCGCATAACTTTACCGACCGCCTGATCCGCCCCGGCGACCAGGCGTACTTCGACATCATCCAGTCGTACATGGGTTATCACACGTGCTATTACCGCACGTTCACGGTGGGTAGCGCCACCAAAGCGCAGCACGATGCCTACAAAAAAGCGCGGCAGTGGATGGACGGCGCGATCGGCATGCTGAGGCCGGGCGTGAGCACCGACAAGGTCGCCAAAATGTTTCCCAAGTCGACGGAAATCGGATTCGAGACCGAAATGTCGGCCTTCGGGCTCAACTTCTGCCACGGCCTGGGACTTGGCCTGCACGAGCGTCCGTTGATATCGCGGCTGAACTCGCTGAAAGACCCCTACGAACTGAAAGCCGGCATGGTGTTCGCCGTGGAGACGTTCTGCCCGGCGACCGACGGCGTGTCGGCGGCGCGCATCGAGGAAGAGGTGGTGCTGACGCCGGATGGCGCCAAGATCATCACGCTGTTCCCGGCGCAGGAATTGCCGATAGCTAATAAATATTGAAAGGCGTGAGGCGTGAGGCGTTAGGGGTGAGGCGGAAACCGCCACTGCTTGAATCGCCTCTCGCCTAACGCCTCACGTTTAACGCCTCACGCCTCACTACGGAAAGGATTATGGCCACATCAGCTAATCGGAAGAAGCCCTCGCCACCCGCCGTAGAGATCGGCCGCGAGACGCGCAGCGAACTGTACCGGCTGCAACTCGAACTGCGCTATTGCGAAAAGCGCGCGTACGATCTTTTTCTGCAGAACCTGATCAAGGGCACGAGCCATTTGTCGCTCGGACAGGAGGCGATTGCCGCGGCGTTCGGCGTCGCGATGCGGCCCGACGACTGGACGTTCTGCACCTACCGCGGACATGCGCACACACTCGCGCGCGGCGCGTCGATGGAAGGCGTGCTCGGCGAACTGATGGGGCGGCAGTGCGGGCTGCTCGGCGGCAAGGGCGGTTCGATGCACCTGACCGACGTCAAGAAAGGCGCGATGGGATCGTACGCGATCATCGGCGCGCATCTGCCGGTGGCGGCGGGCGCTGCGTGGTCAGCGCAGTATCGCGGCACCGAGCAGGTCGCGGTGTGCTTTTTCGGCGACGGCACCACCAACATCGGCGCCTTCCACGAGGCGCTCAATTTTTCCGCGGTGTGGAAACTGCCGGTGATCTACGTATGCGAGAACAATTTGTACATGGAATACACGCCGATCAGCGCGGTCACCGCGGTCGAGCATCCGGCCGCCGATCGCGCGTCCGCCTACGGACTGCCGTCTATCGTGGTCGACGGCAACGATGCGGATGCGGTTTACAAAGTCGCCAGCGACGCGCTAGCCAAGGCGCGTGCCGGCGGCGGGCCGTCGCTGATCGAGGCGATGACTTACCGCCACAGCGGGCACTCGCGTGCCGATCCGGGCAAGTACCGGCCCGAAGGCGAACTTGAAAAATGGTTGTTACGCGATCCGGTCGTAACCTACCGCGAGCGCCTGCTGAAAAATGGTTTCAACGAACCGACGTTGAAAGACATGGAAGCGGTGGCGATGAGCAAGGTGGATGCGGCAACCGCGACGGCAAAGGCCTCGCCGCTGCCATCGGTCGACGATATCGAGAAGAACGTGTGGGCCGACGGGGGTGCAGCATGGCGGAATTGACTTACCGCGACGCGGTGGCGGCGGGTATCGCGCAGGAAATGGCGCGCGACGACCGGGTCGTCTTCCTCGGCGAGGACGTCGCGGCGGCCGGCGGCGTGTTCAAAGCGACGGTCGGACTCTTGGAAAAGTTCGGCCCCAGGCGCGTGCGCGATTGCCCGATCTCGGAGCAGGCGATACTGGGGGCTGCGATGGGCGCCGCGATGACCGGCTTGAGGCCGATCGCCGAAATCATGTTCTCGGATTTTCTCGCGGTGTGCTGGGACATCGTCGCCAACGAAATAGCGAAGTCGCGCTACATGACCAACGGCCAGATCTCGCTGCCGCTCGTGATCCGCACCGCCAACGGCGCGGGTTCGCGCTTCGGCGCGCAGCATTCGCAGGCGGTTGAAAACTGGGCGATGATGATTCCGGGCATCAAGGTGGTGGCGCCGGCGTTTCCCGCCGACGTCAAAGGGCTGCTTGCGGCGGCGGTGCGCGATCCCGATCCGGTGCTGTTCTTCGAGCAGAAATCACTCTATTCGATGAAGGGCGAAGTGCCCGACGGCGAATACGTCGACGAACTCGGCAAGGCGAAGGTGCTGCGCGTTGGTAAAGACTGCACGATAGTCGCGCTCGCGTCGATGGTGCACAAAGCGCTGGACGCGGCGATCATCCTCGAGAAAGAGCACGGCATTCTGGCGACGGTGATCGACGTGCGCTCGCTGGTGCCGCTCGATACGCAAACCATATTGAGCGAGGTGGCGAAGACCGGGCGCCTTTTTACGGTCGAGGAAAACCCGCGCCTGTGCGGCTGGGGCGCGGAAATCGTGTCCATCGTCGCCGAGGAATGCTTCTGGCATCTCGACGCGCCCATCATGCGAATTACCACGCCGCACGTGCCGCTGCCGTCGGCCGACCTGCTCGAAGACAACACCATCCCGTCGGTCGCGCGCATCGTGCGCGAAATTCGCGCGACGCTTGATTAAAGCATAAGGAATTAAGCTGAACCGCCAAGACGCCAAGGCCGCCAAGGGGATCGAAAAGAAAACAGACTCGGGAATTTGCAAATAAGATGGTTTTCTTGCGTTGTTCGCCATTGCCCAGCCTTTTATTTTTCTTGGCGGCCTTGGCGTCTTGGCGGTTATCAGTTTTTGGGAGAAGTTGATGGATGTCATCATGCCGCAGCTGGGCGAAACGGTCGCCGAGGGTGTGGTCACCAAGTGGTACAAGAAAGTCGGTGATGCGGTCAAAGCCGATGAAATGCTGTTCGATGTCGAGACCGACAAGGTCAGCACGGAAATTCCGGCGCCGGTGAGCGGCGTCATCGCGGAGATACTCGTGGCAGAGGGCGTGACCGCGAAAGTCGGCGTGCGCCTGGCGGTGATAAACGAGGGCGGGGCAGAAGCGCCCGCCGTGAAGCGCGAGAGCGGCGCCGCGGCAGTCGCAGCGACGATTGCGGCGCCCGCCGCAGGTAAACAGGCGGCGGCCACTGCGCGCGCAGCGCGCTTTGCGCCGGCGGGCGCGGGCGAGCGATTGTCGCCGGTGGTGCGCCGGCTGGTTGCCGAGCACCAGTTGAATCCGGCGGATATCCGCGGCAGCGGCCGCGATGGGCGTATCACGCGCGAAGACGTGCAGGGCTTCATCGCGCAACGCGGCGCGCGCGGGGAGGCTACGGCGCGGACCGAACCGCCGGCCCGCTACACGGTCGGCGGAGAGACGCGCAAGCCGCTCAATAATATTCGCAAGCGCACCGCCGAACACCTCGCAAGGTCGTGGGCGACGGTACCGCACGTGCTGCAGGCGATCGAGGTCGATTATCTGCGCGTCGAGCAGGCGCGCGCCGCGGCAGGCGGGGCGTGGAAAGCGCGCGAAGGCTTTACGCTCAGCTATCTGCCGTTCATCGCGTGCGCGGTGTCGGTGGCGCTGGCCAAATTCCCGCTGCTTAACGCGAGCCTCGACGGCGACGATCTCGTGCTGCACGGCCATATCAACATCGGCATTGCCGTCGATCTGAATTTCGACGGCCTGGTGGTGCCGGTGGTGAAGGACGTGCCGGGTAAATCACTGCCGCAACTCGCGCGCACGATCAACGATCTCGCACAGCGCGCGCGCAATAACCGTCTGAAACCCGATGAGTTGAGCGGCGGCACATATACGTTGTCGAATTCGGGCGTGTTCGGCACGCTGATCACCGCACCCATTATCAACCAGCCGCAGGTCGCGATCCTGTCGACCGACGGTGTGAAGAAGAAGCCGGTCGTCATCGAGAGCGACGCCGGCGACACCATTGCGATCCGCCCGATCGGCGTGCTGGCGCAGACTTTCGACCATCGCGCGGTTGACGGCGCGTACTCGGCCGCGTTTCTGCGCGAAGTGAAGACGGTGCTGGAAACCCACGACTGGATGCAGGCGCTGAATGCGTGAGGCAGTTTTTTAAATCTTGAACCGCAAAGGTCGCGAAGGACGCAAAGGAATACAACGGCAAGTCAAACAGATTTGTCAGCCGCTTGCGGGTTGGGTTTTTTCTCTGTGTTCTCTGTGCTCTCTGTGGCAAATGATTTTCTTGAATTTTTATTGGGAAACATAAATGGCAACCGTAAATATGAAGCAACACAAACTCGGCTGGATCGGTATCGGCCGCATGGGATACGCGATGGCGCAGCGGCTGGCACAGGCGCGCTGCGACATTTCCGTGTGGAACCGCACCAAGTCCAAAGCCGAGCCGCTCAAGCCATACGGCGCCACGGTGGTCGATACGCTGCCCGAACTCGCCGCGTGCGACATCGTGTTCACGATGGTATCGACGGGCAAGGACGTCAAGGAGGTGCTGTTCGGGGCAAATGGGGTGATGTCCAAAGGCAAAACGCCGAAAATTGTCGTCGACAGCACTTCGATTTCTCTCGAGGAATCGGCGGAAATCCGCGACAAGCTCGCGAAACACGGCGTGAAATTCCTCGCGTCACCCGTATCGGGCAACGCCAAAGTGATCAAGGCCGGCAAGCTGACGGTGGTGGCGTCGGGACCCAGGGACGCGTTCGACGCGGTTGCGCCGTACCTCGAGGCGATCGGCCAGGGTGTCAGCTACGTCGGCGACGGCGAGCTCTCGCGTATTGCCAAGATCTGCCACAACGTCATGCTCGGCGTGGTGACCCAGAGTCTGTGCGAAATCACGGTGCTTGCCGAGAAGGCCGGCATGCAGCGGCATGCGTTTCTCGATTTCCTCAACAAGAGCGTGATGGGTTCGATGTTTACGCGCTACAAGACGCCAGCGCTGTCCAACCTCGATTTTCATGTCACGTTCACGCCGGAGCTTCTGCGCAAGGATCTCGATCTGGGTTTAAGCGCGGGCCGCGAGCATGGCGTGCCGATGCCGTTGACCGCGCTCACGCGCGACATGGTGCAGACGCTGATCGGCCACGGCTACGACCAGGATTTTTCGCAGTTGCTGCTGCTGCAGGCCAAAGCGTCGGGCGTCGAATTGAAGTCCGAGAACCAGACCCTCAGCGACGGGTTATCTTAAGGCAGGAGTAAAGCCTCACCGCAAAGGACGCGAAGGACGCAAAGGAGGATCGGGAATGGTAGTGCAATCTCATGTTTTCCCTGCGCGTTCTTTGCGGTGATAGGTTTGTAGTTCTTAGCGTCCTTTGCGGTGAAAGATTTGTGATTTATGGGTGACCAATATCCGGTAGTCAAAGTCGCCGCGGTGCAGGCCGCGTCGGTGTTCCTCGACCGCGCGGGTTCGACCGCGAAAGCGTGCCGGCTCATTCGCGAAGCGGGCAAAAACGGCGCGCGCGTGATCGGCCTGCCCGAAGGGTTTATTCCCGCGCACCCGGTGTGGTTCCACCACCATTCGGCGACCAGCGCGATCGCCAACAAGTTCTCCGTCGAACTATTCAAGAATTCGGTCGAAATCCCGGGGCCGGAAATCGACGCGTTATGCGCCGCGGCGCGCGACGCCAATGCCTATGTCGTGGTCGGCGTGTGCGAGAAAATGCCGAACACGCTGGGCACGATGTTCAATACCCAGGTCTATATAGGGCCCGACGGCAAGTTCATACGTAAGCACCAGAAGATCATGCCGACCGTCGGCGAACGGCTTGTGCACATGGGCGGCTTCGGCGATACCTTTGGCGCGTTCCCGACCGAGTTCGGCCCGATGAGCGGCTTGATCTGCGGCGAGAATTCGAATCCGCTTGCGGTGTTCGCGCTGACTGCCGAAGGCACGCGCATCCACGTCATGAGCTGGCCGAATCATTTCCCGACGAGCGGCGACCCTTTGCGCAATCGCGTGACGATCGACGCGCAGGCGTTCGCCCAAATGAGCAAGGCATTCGTCATCGCGGCATGCGGCACGGTGGACGAAGAGATGATCAAGCGGCTCGAAGTCGGGCCCGAGGGCGAGAAGTTTCTGCGCGATCCGAATTCGTGCGGCGGCAGCGTGATCGTCGCGCCGAACAGCCGCATCCTTGCGGGCCCGATGGGCGCGGAAGAGGGCATACTGTACGCCGAATGCAATCTCGAACTCGGCGTGCTGACCAAGCTGCGGCACGATTTTGCCGGGCACTACAACCGGCCGGATATTTTTCAGCTCCAGATTAACCGCAGCGCGCCGCATATCTACACCGTGCAGGGCACGCGCGACCACGCCGCGCTCAATGCGCCGGCGCCGGCGCAGCTGCCTGACGTGGCGCCTGCGCTAGCCGATGCCTCCGGCGCGGATTGGCAAACGGTCGAGATGAAGCACCCGGACGTAGAGGCCGAAATCAGGGACAAGAAATGAGGGCGACAGGGAGAGGCCGCACATGAAATTCCGGCAATTAGGCAAGACTGGGCCCCAGGTATCCGCCATCGGCATGGGGCGCGGCAACCAGTCGGTGAAGATCGGCGACCTGCTTGAGAAGGAATTCAACGCGGCGATCCGGCGCGCGCAGGATCTCGGCATCAATTTTTTCGACAGTTCGGATTTGTACTGGAACACGCGTCACGAGGTGCTGCTCGGGCGCGCGCTGCAGGGGCGCCGGCACAAGGCGCTGATCGCGACCAAGTTTGGCAACATCGACCTGCCCGACGGCAAGAAGGGGACCAATGGCAGGCCCGAGTATGTGTACTCGTCGTGTGAGGCGAGCCTGCAGCGTCTGGGCACCGACATCATTGATATTTACTACATGCACCGCGTCGATCCGAACACGCCGATCGAGGAAACGGTGGGCGCGATGTCGCGCCTCGTCGAGCAGGGCAAGGTGCGCTATCTGGGGTTGTGCGAGGCGGGGCCCAATACATTGCGGCGCGCGCACAAGATCTACCCGTTGGCGGCGCTGCAAACCGAATACTCGCTGTGGGCGCGCGACTGCGAAGCGGAAATTCTGCCGGTCTGCCGCGAACTGGGCATCGCCTACGTCGCGTATGCGCCGCTTGGACGCGGGTTGCTGACGGGCACGATCAAGACGATAGACGATATGCCGGAAAGCGACCGCCGGCGCAAACATCCGCGCTTTCAGCCGGAGAATCTCGCGCGCAACGTCGAGCTCGTCGCCCGGCTCGGTGTGCTAGCGGCGAGCATGGGTGTCACCAACGCGCAGCTCGCGCTGGCGTGGCTGCTCGCGCAGGGCGACGACATCGTGCCGATTCCCGGCACCAATCACGTGCACAACCTCAATCTGAACGTCGCGGCGATCGACATCGCGTTGACGAAAGACGAAGTAAACGAGTTGAGCCGCATTTTCGCGCCGGGCGCGGGTGCCGGCGCGCGCTACGGCCCCAACGTGCTGAAGGGCGTCGGCATCTGACAATCGTAGCGCAGGCGACCCGCCTGCACTACCCGCATATTGAATTTCGCTTCAAGGATACTCATGGCAAAACTCAAACGCCCCCCCCGCAAATCCACGCGCAATGCGCATGCACGCGCGCACCCGGTGCCGCGGCGCGCGCGTAAACCCGCGGCCCCGCAATTCCAGTCGCTGCAGGAAATCGTGCTCGCCGCGCGGCGCAATCTGTCGCAGGACTTGTGGAATCACCTCTCCGGCGGTTCGGATTCCGAAACAACGTTGAGACGCAACCGTTACGCGCTCGACTGCCTTGCTTTGCGCCAGCGCGTACTGGTCAACGTCGTCGATATCGACATCTCGACCACGCTCCTCGGCAAAAAACTTGCGATGCCCGTATTTATGGCGCCCGTCGGCGGATTTGTCGGTTTTGTCAATCCACAGCAGGGGGCGATATCGGTGGCGCGCGCGGCGATCGCGCGCGGCACGACCGCTTTCATCAGTACGGCGGCGAAACCGGGCATCGAGGAAACCGCCGCGGCGGCAAGCGAGCCGCTGATTTTCCAGCTCTACGTGCGCAGCGACCATAAATGGATCGAGGACATTCTCGACCGCGCGAAAGCGGCCGGCTACAGCGCATTGTGCGTGACGGTCGATCGCAATTACTACGGGCGCCGCGAACGCGACATCATAAGCCGCGCCGCCGTGCGCGATGGATTCGGCGATCCGAAATTTCAGCAAAGTCTGTGCTGGAACGATCTCATCTGGATGAAGAGCCGCATGCAGCTGCCGCTGATCGTCAAGGGCATTGCGACCGCCGAGGACGCGCGCCTGGCGGTCGAACACGGCGCGGACGTCGTTTACGTATCCAATCACGGCGGACGCCAGCTCGATCACGGACAGGCGAGCATCGAAGTGCTGCCCGAAGTGGTCAATGCGGTAGACGGTCGCGCCGAGGTGCTGTACGACGGCGGCGTGCTGCGCGGCACCGACGTCGTCAAGGCGATTGCGCTTGGCGCGCGCGCAGTGGGCGTCGGCAAGCTCCTCGGTTGGGCGCTGGCCGCCAACGGCGAAGCGGGCCTCGTGCGCATGCTCGAACTGATGGAAATCGAAATTCGCACTGCGCTGGGACTGATGGGTGTGACGTCGCTCTCACAATTGAATCCGTCGTGGGTGCGTCCCGCGCAGCCGACCGGCCCCGCCAGCGTGACGAGCGCTTATCCATGGTTTGAAGAGCAACAGTTCGGAGCCGCCGATAAACGCCGATGAACGCCGATAAGATCAACGGCAAAATTCATTATCTGTGTTTATCTGCGGCTAATCTGGGTTTTGGAATCTTGAGATAGATTTTCGGTTACTCAATAACCAGCTTCATCGTCAGGGAGTAGCAATGGCGGCAAGCGACGCAAACAGCCTGAATCTCGAACCGCGCCTCGCGGCGATCATGGCGCAGGAGTATCCGCGCTTTTCGGACGCCGAGTACGCGCGCCGGCACCAGTTGCTCGGCGACGTCATGCAGAAAGCCGGCGTCGATCACCTGCTGGTGGTGACCGACCATCGCGTCGGCAACGCGCCGCAATGGGTCACCTCGTGGCCGGGCACGGTCGAAGCCTACGTGGTGTTCAAGCCCGGCGTGAAGATGACGATGTTCATGGAGTGGTACAACCACTTTCCGCTCGGCAAAAAAATCGCGCGCGACGTTGACGTGCAGTGGGGCGGGCATCAGGGCATCCAGAAAACCATGGCGGAACTGAAGCGCCGCGGCGCAAAAAGAGTCGGCGTCATGGGCCCGCTGGTGGTGTCGAAGTGGCGCATGCTCGAAGAGCATTTCCAGATGGTGGGGCTCGACGCCGAGTACATCCGGCTGCGCACGATCAAGTCCGAAGAAGAGATCGACTGGTTGAAAATAGGTGCCGCGCTGTCGGATGCCGGTCTTGCCGCTCTCGTGAACGGCACCAGGGTCGGACTCACCGAACGCGAACTTGGCAACATGATAGAGCGCGCATGGGTCGGGCATGGCGGCACGACCATGATTCACTACATCGGCCGCACCTCGATGGCCAATCCGCACATATTCGTGCCGCCGCAGCACCATTCGCCGAAGAAGGTGGAGAAGGGCGACGTGATTTTCTGCGAGTTGTCGGCATTCTGGTGGGATTACGCGGGGCAGGTGCTGCGCACCATGACGGTTGATGCCGACCCGACGCCGTTGTATCGCGACCTGTATCAAACCGCCGAAGCGGCGTTCGACGCGGTGACCAAAGTCGCGCGCCACGGCACGACCATGCAGGAAATCATCGACGCCGCCGGCGTGATCGAAAGCGCTGGATTTTCCGTGTGCGACGACCTGATGCACGGTTTCGGCGGCGGCTACTTCCAGCCCATCGTCGGTTCGAAGAGCCGGCCCGCGGGCCCGTTGCCGAACATGACTCTCGAAGAGAACATGACGGTCGTCGTGCAGCCCAACGTGATTACGCGCGATGCCGACGAAAGCAAGCGCGCGGGAGTACAGGTGGGGGAGTTGATCCGTATCACGAAGACCGGTTTCGAGCGGCTGCACAAGGTGGAGCGTAAACTGTTCCGGGTCGGATGATGGAGGTAGGGTGGGCAACTTGTTGCCCACGCGGTTAGCTGGGGGCAGATAAAGGCAATCAAATGACCAATCGCCGTAATATTCTTGCTGCGCTCGGCGCAAGCGCGCTCGCGGCACCGTTCACCTCAATTGCCCAGCAGCAAGGCAAAGTCTGGCGGATCGGTTACCTTTCGCCGTTCCCGTCCGGCAACACACTGCGATTTGAGGTGTTCAAGCAGCAGCTCCGCGATCTCGGCCATGTGGAAGGCAAGACCATCACCATCGATTATCTGTCGGCGGAAGGGAAGTATGATCGGCTGCCGGCCCTCGCTGCCGAACTGGTCCGGCGCAACGTGGACGTCATCCTGGCGGATGGCGGGACCCCAGCGACCACCGCCGCTAGGAATGCGGCGCGGACGATTCCGGTCGTCTTCACAATTCTCTCGGATCCGGTGGGTCAAGGCTTCGTGACCAGCCTCGCGCGTCCCGGCGGCAATGTCACGGGCATCACCAACCAGCACCCGGAAACGGCAGTCAAGTCACTTGCACTCCTCAAGGAGGTCGTTCCATCCGCCAGGCGCGTCGCCATCCTGTCGAACCCGACGAATTCATCGCTTCCCCAGGTGGTCCAGGATATGCAGGCAGCGGCGCGGAAGCTTCGCCTGGAAATTACCGTCGTCAATGCGGGTGCGCCCGCTGAATTCGAAAAGGTCTTCGCCGAAATTGCGCGGGATCGCCCTGACGGCCTGGTCATCCTTTCCGATGCCATGTTTGTCATCGAGGCTGCACGACTCACGATGCTGGCGGCGCAGCACCGGCTGCCGACGATGGGCGGGAACAGCGATATTCCGAATAGTGGGGGCTTGATGAGTTATGGGGCGAACCGGTTGGACATGGTCCGCCGCGCCGCCATCCTGGTGGACAAGATCCTCAAGGGCGCGAAACCAGCCGACCTGCAGGTCGAGCAGCCGACAAAATTCGAATTGATCGTGAACATGAGAACGGCAAAGGATCTCGGCCTGAAGATTCCGAACTCGATACTGGTGCAGGCGACTAAGGTTATCGAGTAGACAGGTAGGGTGGGCAACTTGTTGCCCACGCGGTAACCCGGCGCGGCTGCAGCGGGACATGCATAAATTCTCGCGGCGTGGGCAACATGTTGCCCACCCTACGGGGCTCCGCCAGGATGCCGGGAAGGCCGGTTGCTTGCGGGCACCGTATGTGACACAATGTGACACATGAAAACCATTTCGATACGCGAGCTGCACGAGAAGACCGGCGAATGGGTCAGGCGCAGCGAAAAGCTCGGCGCCATCACGGTGACCGATCGCGGCAAGGCGGTCGCTAAAATCGTCCCGGTTGAGGCAATTGCGGTGGTCAATCCCTTTGCGCAGCGCAAACTGCGCCGG
>JANNPG010000353.1:0-2377 GCA_031399805.1 Betaproteobacteria bacterium
TGTGCGAGAACCAGACTTCGTTGCCATCCTGAGACGTCTTGAGAAAAGGTGTGAATGCCGGCTTGTCCTGCGCGATGATGTCGATGTGTTCCGCGTCAATCCGGATGCCAACGGCTATTCGCGGCCGGAACGGCTGACGACGATCGACATCATCGCGCAGGACAAGCCGGCATTCACACCTTTTCTCAAGACGTCTCAGGATGGCAACGAAGTCTGGTTCTCGCACAAGCTCGCGGACGCGGTATCGGTGCGCTCGACGACCGAGCCCTTCGGCTTGCTCGACACCGTACCGCTCGGCAATCTGGCGCGGCCCAACCACGTCGAATTCGTCGAGAACCGCAAGGGCCGTGTTGTGTACGCGAGCCTCGCGCGGGTGGACGACAACGGCCCGGACGGTGTCGCCGCGAGCCAGATCGCCATTATCGACCGCAGTGCCGCACCAGGCACGCGCAAGGTGGCGGGCACGTTCTTCTCCCGTGCGCGCGAGGCACACGGCCTCTGGACCAATCCGGCAAATGACCTGCTTTACATTGCGCACGAGCAGGACGAATTGCCGGGCACACCCAACGCCGGACAAACCTGCTGCACCGCATTCGATGTGTCCGATCCGTACAGCCCGAAATTTATCGCGCAGATTCCGCTCGGCGCACTGAAACTGCCCTCGGGCGAGCTGCGCAACAAGAAAAGCATCAACCTGGTCTACGTGAGGCCGGGTTACAAAGGCCAGACGGCATAGGAGCCGCGACGATGCGATGGATTCTGTTTGCGCTAGGACTCATGTGCGGGACGGTGTTCGCACAGCAACAACACCACGACATGGGCGGGGGCGACTCGTCCGCGCGCTACGGCGCGACATTCGCGCGTTTTGCGTCCGAGATGGATATCGGCATGGACAAGATGATGCGCGACATGCACGCGCCGGGTTACGCCGGCAATCCGGACCTCGATTTTCTCGCAATGATTATTCCGCATCATGAAGGCGCCGTGGAGATGGCGCGGTTGGTGCTGATTCACGGCCGCGATCCACTTACACGAAAACTCGCCGAGGAAATAATCGCGAGCCAGGTCGTTGAAATTGAAGGAATGAAACGGCGCCTTGCAATCCTGCGCGCTAAATCGGGTCCAGAGCAGGACGAATTTCCCGCGCTCGGCGGCACGCGCGGACCTGCCCAATGATGCTGGCCACGGGATCGCCAGGTTAATGTCCGGTTGATTTACCAGGTGCATTGGCCAAATTGTTACAGCGGAACCATCGAATGAAATCGTATCCGGTTCTCGCCACGTGCGCGCACGCCATAGCAATGGTGTGTACGGTCCGGATATGGACGAAGTGTTTGATCGCGGCGCCGATGCCTGGTTATCGAATCACCGCCTCACTCCGTCAATCTTCCCGTCGCTTTGCGCGTGACCTCACGATTTTCTTCGCGACGTTCAACCACCACGAGTACCCGCGCGGCAACAAGTCCAGATAATCCGGCACGCCGAGTTCGCGCGCCGCGTGCACAGGCCAGTTCGGGTTCCACAAGAGTTCGCACGCGAGCGCGATCAAGTCGGCCTGCCCGCGCTGCAATATCTCTTTGGCGTGATGCGCTTCGGTGATGAGGCCGACCGCGATCGTCTTCACGTTCGCCTCGCGCCGCACGCGTTCCGCGTAGGGCACGTGATATCCGGGCAGTCGCGGCACCAGCGTCGCCGTGCCCGGCCCGTTGATGCCGCCGGATGACGTCGTGACAACTTCGGCGCCGCGCTCTTGGGCGGCGCGCACGAGCGCCACGGTGTCATCGACGCGCCATTGACTGTTGACGCCGCCGACCGCCGAGACGCGCATGAATACGGGCCGGTCGGCCGGCCACACGGAGCGCACTGCGGCAACGATGTCGAGGCACAGGCGCATGCGTCCTGCAAGGTCGCCGCCGTATGCGTCAGTGCGCTGGTTGGTCACCGGCGACAGGAATTGATGGATGAGGTAGCCGTCCCATGGCGCGCAGCCGGAACCTTTGCGCCTGGAATGACCGATCTGGATGGCCGGCACCGCGCCCTGGCTGCGGATGAAGTCATTGATGCGCCGGTACTGCGCAATGTGCGCGTCGTTGTAGATGCCGGCGCAGTGGTAAGACTTGCGGCCACGCTCCGCGACCGAGGTTTCCTCGCAGAACCCAATCCCCGCGCCGCCCATCGCGAACTTGCCCAGGTGCACGAGATGAAAATCGGTCGGTCCGCCCTCGGCCGACGAGTACTGGCACATCGGCGAGACGACGACGCGATTGCGTGCGATGACGCCGCGTAGTTCAAGTGGCGTGAAGGGTAGCGGCTGGGATTTGACGGCGGACATGCGGCGGGCAGCGCTCAAATAAATCAAGTGAGATCCACTCGAATC
>JANNPG010000360.1:0-5671 GCA_031399805.1 Betaproteobacteria bacterium
GGCCGGGAACGATCATCAGTAAAAAACTCGACGGCATGCGCATGCCGTCCGCCAGCCCTACTGTCATCAGCCCTGCCTCTATCACGCGCCCGGTGGTGTTCGCGGCACCGGCGATCATCGCATCCGCATCCTGCGCCTTGACCATCATGCCGGCGTGAAACAGTGGTTTGCGCACCAGCCGCCCCACGACTTTCGCGCTCGTGTCCGGTCGGCCGGCCGCATAGAGGCCGGCGTACGTTTCAAGCCGCGCGCTTTCCTGCGGGTCGAGCGTGACCACGCCCTCGAGCGACACCCCCGCGCGCGCGGCGGCCGCGCCGATCTCCGCGCGCGTGCCGAGCAGCACGGGCACCGCGATACGTTCGTCCTTCAGCCTTCGCGCGGCCGCGACGATACGCTCGTCATTGCCCTCGGGAAAAACCAGGCGCTTGCCGCGCCCCCGCACCTCTTCCATGCATGCGTCAACGATGTCGCTCACGTCCGTTCGCCTTTCGCTCGTCCCTGCTCACCGCACCGCTATTGCTCGTCGGGCAAATCCGGCAACACGAGTGGAATGCCGTGGACGGCCTTCTCCATGAGCAGCATGCCCGCGTGCGGCCGCCCGATTTCCGCGGCCGCAAATAGAAACTCGAACACTTCATCGGCGCGGCTCGCCTCCACCAGCGCCTGCACCACTTCGCGCTGCGCGTAGAGGGAAACGCCGCGCCGCCGTTTGCTGCTTTTCCCGACGCCGCGCGCATGGTGCACCTGCGCGCTGGCGACCCCCAGTTCGCGCAACTGCTCGATCAGTTCCAGTCCGCGCCCGGCCGGCATGATGCAGGTAATGAGCTTGTGCGCCGTGCGTGTGGAAGACATGATGATTCAATCGCGAACGTACTTGGCCACCACCTCGGGCGGCACGTAAGTCGCCATCTTCTCGACCGCCGTCATGTACAAAATACCCATGCCCGGCGTGTCGATCTGGGCGGCGGCATGCATGCTTTCGAACACGCGGTCGGCCTGCTCGCTAGGCACCACGATATGCACGATTTCCTTCTCGGCGCTGATGGTGATGCCAAGCACGCCAAGATGGCGCTGACGCACGCCGGTGCCGCGCGCGTAGTAAATGGTGGCGCCGTGCGCGCCGGCGCGCATCGCCGCATCGACCACTTTGTCCGCAGCACCCCGCTGCACGATGCACGTAATCAGCATCGCGTCGGTCAATACCACGATACCGTCGCTCATTGCGCCGCCTCAATACCTGCGCGGCGGGCATGACTGCTCGCAATGCGCAACCGTATCCACAGTCCAATCGTGAGCACGCTCAGTACCGGTCCGACCGAGGCGAGCGCGAGGATGCCGAAGCCTTCGACCGCACGCACCGACTGGCCAAGCCCGAGGCCCATGGCGAGCACCAGCGGCACCGTCACCGGCCCGGTGGTAACGCCCGCGCTGTCCCACGCCAGGTTGACGTAGGTTTCATCCGACAGCGCCGTCATCACGAGCGCAATGAAATAGGCAGGCAGCAGCAGGCTCGCGATGGGAAGGTCAAGCACAATCTTGATTACGCCGGCGGCCGTGCCGATGCCGACTCCGACCGCCACCGCGCGGATCAGCAAACTGCGGGGAAACGCGCCATCGGTAAGATTTTGCACCGTGATGCCCATTGCGTTGAGCGCAGGCTCGGCGAGCGTCGCGCCGAATCCCAGCACCGCGGCAAAACTTACGACAATGACGAAGCCCGACCAGTAAGGATAAAGCGGAGAACCCGCGACCGCGTGGAATTCGGCGAATGCCGCCGGCAACATGCCACCGGCCTGATTGCCGAGCGGAGCGAGCCCGTACGCGAGGCCGAGGTTGAACAACAGCATGCCCAACACGCACAAGGCGAGGCCGTACGTAACGACACCGCGATTGGCGATGGGCTGCTTCAGAAGAATGCGCTGAATCAGCCATAACAAGAGCGCCAGCGGCAGTATCGCACGCAGCGCCGAAATCACCTCCGCCGCGGGGGATTCTGCGTACCACGGCGGCACGCCCGGCGCTATGGTCACCTGCTGAACACCCTCCACGGGCAACACGAGCGCGAGCAACATTACCGCCATTGCCGGGAACACCGAGGCGAGAGTGACGATACCGAACCCCGACAACGGGTTATCCTCGCTGCCGGCTGCGGCCGCCACGCCGACACCGAGCGCCACCACCAGCGGCACCGTGACCGGTCCGGTCGTGATTCCGCCGCAGTCCCATGCGAGCCCGAGTACCGACGCGTATTGCGGCTGACCCGCCAGATAGGCGGTCAGCGCGAGGCATGGCAACAAAACGATGATGATCACCACCTTGAGCCGCCAGTTCATGATCATGCGCAAAATGCCGAGCATCACGGCGAGCCCGACGCTCGCGGCGATCACCGCTACCAGCGCGCCGCCATGATGATTGAGCAACGAGTAAAGCACCGGCGCGCGTTGCGGATCGGTCAAACTGCCGGCAGTGCGCAGTGCCGCAATTGCCGGCTCGGCGAAAGTCGCCGCCGCGCCGAGCACCAGCGCAACGGCGCCGATTACCGGCAGCGTCGAGCGGCTCGGCAGATTGAAGCCGATGTTTTCGCTGAATGACATCAGGCCGTGCTGGATGCCTTCAATAAACAGCATCAGCCCGACGATCACGGTGAGGATACCGAGCGCGATTGGCAGCGCCCCTTCGATCGCGCCGCCGAGCACGATCAGCTCGAACAACGCGAGAAACAGCGCAAGCGGCACCACGGACTTGAATTGCTCGATAAAACGCACGCTCACGTAGGGCGTGAGCAGCCGGTAGATGTCTTTCATGCGCAACTGCCGCCGCCGGCGCGCCGGCTCATGATCAGCGGCGACCACCTTGTTGAAATCGATGACGTGCTGGCGCGCGCGAAC
This sequence comes from Betaproteobacteria bacterium, assembly GCA_031399805.1. Classification (GTDB taxonomy): domain Bacteria; phylum Pseudomonadota; class Gammaproteobacteria; order Burkholderiales; family SG8-41; genus PALSA-1004. The sequence continues at coordinate 2,889 of JANNPG010000360.1, forward strand.
CGCGCCCAGGTATTCGCCGTAGCGGATGGTTTTTTTCAAGTCGGGCGCTCTAAGAGACGCAAGAATTCCTTGCGCAACGCAGCGCTTCCGCGCAACTGCATGTCAATACCCGTCCGACTCAGAACGGAATGTCGTCGTCCATATCGTCGAACGATGCGCCGCCGCCTTTTTTGGCGGCCGGCTTGCCGCCGCCGACCGGCGCCGCTGCCGCTGCCTTCGGTTCGCCACGCGCCATCGAGTCGGAACCGCCGGCACGCGAGCCGAGCATCTGCATGCGGTCGGCGACGATCTCCGTCGTATAGCGGTCCTGGCCCTCCTTGTCCTGCCATTTGCGCGTTTGCAGCCGGCCCTCGATGTATACCTGCGAGCCCTTCTTGAGGTATTCACCGCAGATTTCAGCGAGTTTGTTGAACGTCGATATGCGATGCCATTCGGTGCGCTCCTGCGGCTCGCCGCTCTTGTCTTTCCATTTATCGGTCGTTGCCACACTGAAATTGCACACCGCACCGCCATCCGGCAGAAAACGCGAGTCGGGATCTTTGCCAAGATTGCCGACCAGAATAACTTTATTCACTGATGCCATAGTTGGACCTCCAATTAACAGCGCCTAACATGATGAAACGCTAAGTCACGTCTTCGATCAATCGTAACACGACTTGTTCGTCATAGCCGGCCGCGTCCACCTTCAGATACGCGGTGCGCTCGCCGGCGGCCAGCTGCACTTCGCGCACGCCCGGCTGGGCCTGCAGGAGTGCTGCCAGCGAGTCCGCCTGCCGATGGTCAAGCGCCGGTATGGTGTAAATGCGGGTCAGGACCAAACCCGGCGCGCGCATGCCGGCGGCCAGCATGAGCCACACGGCGAGCAACACGGCATCGAACACGAATACGCCGCGCGCGCCGAAATGCTGGTACAGAAAACCGCCGCTCACGGCGCCGATGAAAGCGCCGAGAAACTGCACGCTGCCGTATACGCCGATCGCAGCACCCCTGGCGCCGGGCGGCGCGAGTTTTGACGTCAGCGACGGCAACATCGCTTCGAGCACATTGAATGCGGTAAAAAATATCAGCAGGAACACGCTGATTTCCGCGATGCCGCCGAGCAACCACGGCATGGTCAGCTGTCCGAGCAGCAGCAATCCGACCGCGCCGGTGAACACCGCCTTGACGTGGCCCCGCCGCTCCGCGAGCAGGATCGCCGGCAGCATCAACACGAACGAGCCGAGCATGACGGGCAGATAGATATGCCAGTGCTGATCGACGGCAAGCCCGGCGTCGCGCAGCGACAGCGGCACGACGATGAACAACGCCATCAACACGGCGTGCAGCGCGAGAATGCCGAAGTTGATGCGCGCCAACTGCGGATCGCGCAATACCTCGCTAAAGCGCGGCGCCGGCTGCGCCGCGTGCTGCTTGTCAGGCGCCGGCGGGTCGGGAATTACCGCGTATACGACAGCCATCGCCAGAATTGACAGCACGCCGGTCATCGCGAATATGCCCGGCACGCCGATGATGTGATTGAGCCACGGGCTCGCCACCAGCGACACGGCGAACGTGAGCCCGATAGTGGAGCCGATCATGGCCATTGCTTTGGTGCGGTGTTCCTCGCGCGTCAAGTCGGCGACCAGCGCGAGCACCGCCGCCGAGATCGCGCCCGCGCCCTGCAGCACGCGGCCGAGAATCACGATGTAAATGTCGTCCGCCACCGCCGCCACAAAACTGCCAATCGCAAATACCGCGAGCCCGCAGTAAATGACCGGCTTGCGGCCGTAACGGTCCGACAGCCAGCCGAAGGGGATTTGCAGAATCGCCTGCGTGAGCCCGTAGGCGCCCAGCGCGATACCGACCAACGTCAGGCTGCTGCCGCCCTTGAGATGCTCGGCATAAATCGCGAATACCGGCAAGATCACGAACATGCCCAGCATGCGCAGCCCGAAAATGCCGGCGAGACTGATGCTCGCGCGCAATTCGGCGGCGCTCATTTTGTTACCGGGATGCATATTGAAATACGGCTAGGGGCGGGGCGCGAAAGTCCGGTATATTAGCAGGTTTAGTTCCCGGACCCATTCTTCTTGGCAATCAACCGACCCACTCTCGTGCGGCTGCAAACGGCGGGGCCCGACGCCGCCCAAAACGCCGGATTGATCCGCATTCGCGGCGCGCGCACGCACAACCTGAAGAACATCAGCCTCGATCTGCCGCGCAACCGGCTGATTGTGATCACGGGCCTGTCGGGTTCGGGAAAATCCTCGCTCGCCTTCGACACGCTGTATGCCGAAGGCCAGCGCCGCTATGTCGAATCGCTGTCCGCCTACGCGCGCCAGTTTCTGCAGTTGATGGAAAAACCCGACGTCGACCTGATCGAGGGACTCTCGCCGGCGATCTCGATCGAGCAGAAGGCAACCAGCCACAATCCGCGCTCGACCGTCGGCACCGTCACCGAGATCCATGACTACCTGCGGCTCCTGTTCGCGCGCGTCGGCGACCCGCACTGCCCCGAGCACAACATCGTGCTCGAAGCGCAGAGCGTGTCGCAGATGGTCGACCATGTCACCGCCTTCCCCGACGGCACCCGCGTCATGGTGCTGGCGCCCCGCGTGGTCGGGCGCAAGGGCGAGCAGGTGGAGCTCTTCGACGAGCTGCGCGCGCAGGGCTTCGTGCGGCTGCGCATCGACGGGGAGGTGCACGAGATCGACCGGCTGCCGAAGCTCGACCGCAACAAAAAGCACACCGTGGAGATCGTGATCGACCGCGTGAAGATCGAGGGCGAGCGAGCGCGGCCCGGA
>JANNPG010000384.1:0-3241 GCA_031399805.1 Betaproteobacteria bacterium
AACACCACGTGGTCTCCGGCGCGCACATCGTCAATGGCCGAGCCGACCTCGACGATTTCGCCCGCCCCTTCGTGACCCATTGCCATCGGTACCGGGCGCGGACGGTCGCCGTTGATCACCGACAAGTCCGAATGACACAGCCCCGCGCCGGCGATGCGAACCAGCAATTCAACCGGCTTGGGCGGCGCGAGGTTCACTTCCTCGATCGACAATGGCTTGGACTGTGCGTAGGGGCGCGGCGCCCCGATCGTCCGCAGTACCGCCGCTTTGCAGCGTATCGTCATTAGAAACCTTACTATTTATCAAACCGCAGATTCGCTTCCTTCACCAGCTTCTTCCACTTCGCGATTTCGGACTTGATGTGCGCATTGAACTGCGCGGGCGAACTGCCGACGGGGGTCGAGCCATCCGCGGCCAGGCGTGTCGCAACGTCGGGCTGGTGGAGCGCTTCGACGATCGCCGCATTCAGCTTGCTCACGATCGGCCGTGGCACGAGTGAGGACGTGATCACGCCATACCACTGGTCGACCTCGTAGCCAGGCAATCCGGACTCGGCAACAGTCGGCAGTTCGATGGCGGGCGAGCGCTTCGCCGCCGTGATGGCGATGCCGCGCAGCCGCCCGGCCTGCATCTGCGTGCGCGTACCGATCAACGAACCGTAGCCGACCTGAACTTCGCCCGACATCATGGCGGGTATGACCGCCGCCGTGCCTTTGTATGGCACGTGCACGATCTTGACACCGGCCATGTGGTTGAAGAGCTCGCCGGCGAAGTGCTGCAACGTGTTGCTGCCGGACGAACCGAAATTGAGCTTGCCGGGATTCGCCTTCGCGTAAGCGATCAGTTCCCGGACCGATTTTGCGGGCACCGACGGATGAATGTAGACGACGTAAAAAAGCGACGTCGCCTGCGAAATTCCCTGCAGGTCTTTGATAAGGTCGTACGGCAGGCCCGGGTTGGTCGCCGAATTGACGGAGTTCGACGCTGAAATCAGGCATATCGTATAGCCGTCCGGGGTGGCCTTCGCGGCGTAATCGACGCCGATGGCGCCGCCCGCCCCGGTGCGGTTGTCCGCGACGACTTGCTGGCCCCATTTATCGCTGAGCTTCTGGGCGATGGTGCGCGCCGTGATATCGGTGCCGGCCCCCGGCGAGAACGGCACGATAAAGCGAATCGGCTTGTGCGGATAGTCGGCGGCGGGGTCGTTCTGCGCCGCGTGCAGCGATGGTGCAAAGAATGCCCAAGCACCCGCGGCCGCAAGGAATCGAAACAGGTGTTTGATCATGGCTTGCTCCCCGTTCATATGATCCGGTAGACGCGAGCCCCGCTAACCGGCCCGGATCAAGTTGGAAATGACGTTTTGCCGCTCTGAGAAACTGGAAAATCCATGCGCCCGTTGACGGCGTCCCGTGCCGATGCAACGCTGCCGTTATGCCGGATCGGCGCCCGCTGAGCGCAAGCCAACGCTGCCCGCGCGCGCCACGATCCAATCCGCGCTGCCGGAGTGCCACACAACGGATGTTGCGCCAAATTATGGAGTCCCCCGGCGCGCCGAGTCAATCGCGCCCTGTACTCAGGGGATATCGCGAACCGGGTGGTGCGGGAAAAATCCTGTCAATCGGATCGGGCCGACCGGGATTGAAAAGTTCCCGCTTTGACACCGTCACCCCTTGCGCGCAGTCAGCAGCGGAACGATGTCACGTACCGCGGCTTGCGCTTTGGCGCGCAGCATTGCGTCGTCGTTGTGGGCGACCGGGTGGCTGATCACCACAAATGGGTAGCCCGCCAGGCCGTTAAGCTGGCCCACCAACTCCGCGCTGCGCACAAAGCGGTCGGTAATGATGGCGACGGCCGGAATGCCCAGCCGCTCGGCTTCAATGGCGTCGTGCAGACTGCACGACGAGCAACTCCCTCAGTCGCCAATCGCGGAAACGACTGCGTCCGCTCCGCTGAGCTCCGCGAGCATTTGCCGCGGTACCGGCCGCGAGGCGTCGGGTTTGCGCCGGCGGATAAACTCGCGCACGCCATGTTCTTCGCGCAGTATCTCCTCCACGAAATCGAATAATCGCCCGGTGCCGATCTTGGCGTTGTCGAGCAGTCCAACTACCGCGCCGCTCAACGAAGACAGCGCCGGGGCCATGCGCATCGCTTCGCCTTGAGCGGCCTGCCGTGGATCCAGTACTCTGAGTGTCATGGACATTTTCTCCTTGTGTGAGTGCATTCACGCGCCGACCGGAACGGTAACAGCCAGCGATTTCTTTCCATACCACGGCGGAATAATGGCACCAAATCCGCCCGCCGGCCCGCCCGCCGCGACGACCAGCAGATCTTCCGGCGAGCGCAGCGCGCGGTAGATCTTTTCCTCGTCTTTGCGTCCCGCGACCGCGGCCTTGCCGGCCGCACGCCATTCGCCGCGCTTTACCGCGGCAGCTTCGAAGGTGTATTCACGGATGTTCTGCTTGCTCCACCCGGCAGCCGCGAAGATTTCGCGGTGCTGCTTCGCGATCACAAACGCGTAATTTCCCTCCCAGATCGAATAGGTCAGCATGTTGCTGCGCACAGCAGCCGCGTAGGTGTCGAGGATTTCTTTCGGGTCGTGGGTCCATTCGTTCATGATCTGGTGCGGGGACTCCACCTGCATCACGGTCACCGCAGACGTCCCCGCCGGCACGCCGCGTTCGACCGACAATGGCAGCCATGCGGAATCTTCCTCGTCCTCGGCGACGCAAAACGTGAATTTGCCCGGGTGTCCCAGCGTCGAGCGATCCAGCTGACCGGGAACACCGCCAAGAACGTTAAGAAGAACCAGGCGCACGCTGCGGCCGATGGTGGCATTAGCGCGGCTCGCGTTTGCCAATGCGTTGTGCGTGGCGTTCATACCGAGGCTCACCCGGATCGGTCCGTTCACCACAATAAAGGGGGCGCTGCCGCCGGTACTGGCCGTGCTGCCGTGAAGGGCGTATTCCGGTTGGCACATCGCCTTGATGGTTGCGACAACGACCGGCATGTACTCCGGGAGGCAGCCTGCCATGACCGCGGCGATTGCCACTTTTTCGGCAGTGATCCGACGGCGGCGAACCGGCTCCACGCCGATGACATCAGCCGCACCCAGCATCGCCGCATCGAGGAAGCGGGCGACCGCGTCCTCGGTTGGCGGGATCACGGGCAACCCGTCCGTCCAGCCATTGCGCTGGAAGAGTTCGTTGGCCTCCACCGCGTCGCCGACTTCGAGCACGGCGCT
>JANNPG010000417.1:0-1802 GCA_031399805.1 Betaproteobacteria bacterium
ACTGGTCGGACAGGCCGCCGGCGCGCCGTTACGAGCGGCGCAAAACTGCCACACGTCTCACCGTGGTGCACGGCCTGGAGCAGATATTGAGCTGGATCCGGCCGGCAGAAGACGGCGTGTCGCTTGATTTCCAGCCCAAGGATGGCATTGAAAGCTGGATCGTCGAAAACGTGAGCGAAAGCGGCTATGGCGCGATCGTCCCGCAGGTCAAGGGCGACTGGATCAAAGTCGGCAGTCTGCTCGGCGTGCAAAGCGAGACCGCGAAATTCTGGGGCGCGGGCGTGGTGCGCCGGTTAACGCGCGACGAGTTTCAGCAGCGCCGCGTCGGCATACAGGTGATATCCAAAGCGGTCATTCCGGTCAAGCTGTCACCGGCTGGCAATGTGTCGTCTCTCAACGTGACGCGCGAAGGGGACGCGGCGGTGCTGCTGTCGACAACGCCCGACAAAAACGGCCACATCGCGCTTCTGCTCAAGGTGGGTACTTATACGCCGACCCAGCAGCTGGAGATGAGTGTGAGCGGCAAGAACTATTATCTGATGCCGCGCAAACTGGTCGAAGGCGGCGATGACTTCGACTTGGCGAGGTTCAAGGTCATGCAGAAGCTGTAGGCGGATCGCGCAGGGTCAGGCGCGCAAGACTCGCGCGCCCGAGACCTTCGTCAAGCGCAAGGTTCACGCGCTAAGAATTTGTCGCAGCCATGCGCTGACCGCGGCAATTTCCTCCAGGCACACCGAGTGCTGCATTGGATACTCGCGCCATTGCACCGTGTAGCCCGACGCGGTCAGCCGGTCGCGCGAAGCGACCGCCATCGCGAGCGGTATCACCGGATCATGGGTGCCATGTGCGAAGAATATCGGGACATCCTTGTTCGCGGCCGCCGCTTCTGCCGGCAGTTTTTCCGCGAGCGGCAGATAAGTCGAGAGCGCCATGACGCCGGCGAGCCGCTCCGGATGACGCAGGCCCGTTTGCAGCGCGATTGCGCCGCCCTGAGAAAATCCCGCGATGACGATGCTGCGCGAAGGTACGCCGCGCGCATTTTCACGCGCAATCAGCCGCTCGACAGCAGCCTGTGATGCGCGCACGCCTGTTTCGTCCGCCTGGCGCGTTTTTCCCTCCAGATCGCCGAAGCTCACGTCATACCACGCGCGCATCACGTGACCGTTGTTGATCGTCACCTGCATCATCGGCGCGTGCGGGAAAACGAAACGGATCGCCGGCGTGCCGCCAAGTTCTAGTTCGGGGACGATGGGCGCGAAGTCGTTGCCGTCGGCGCCGAGTCCGTGCATCCAGATCACCGCGGCCGTCGGATTCGGCGCGGATTCGATTTCTATCGTTTCGAGGAGGTTGCTCATGGGGTGAAATGCGTTAGGCGTGAGGCGTTAGACGTGAGGCGATGAATTAAAGCGCATGAGGGCAAGCGGGGTTCCACCTCACTCCTCACTCCTTACGCCTCACGCCTTTTTCGGCCGGATGGCCGACTTCGGCCGAAACACTTTTATGACATTTTCGTGCGTTTCGATGTAAGGTCCGCCGATCAAGTCGATGCAGTAGGGCACGGCTGCGAACACGCCGTCGAGGGTCTCCTTGATCGCCTTCGGTTGCCCCGGCAGATTCAGGATCAGCGCCTGCTTTCTTATCACAGCAACCTGGCGCGACAGAATCGCGGTCGGCACGTATTTGAGGCTCACCTGCCGCATTTGCTCGCCGAAACCGGGCATGATTTTGTCGGCGACCGCCAGCGTGGCTTCGGGTGTCACGTCGCGCGGCGCAGGTCCCGTGCCGCCGGTCGTGAGCACGAG
>JANNPG010000419.1:0-2013 GCA_031399805.1 Betaproteobacteria bacterium
TACTGTACGTGACCGAACGAAGCCAGCGCGGCGCGTGTCGCCCGCATGCTGATGGACCGGGGCTTCGCGCGCGTGCGTCCGCTTGAAGGCGGACTGGATGCATGGGTGAACGCCGGGTTCGACTACGAACGTATCAACTGACGCCGGATAACGCGCCAACATGAGGGGACGACCATGAACCATGTTTGTCAGATCGTGCAGAAATACGGGCCATTCATCGCGCGCATCCTCCTCGCGCAGCTTTTTATCATTTCCGGCATCGGTAAAATCGGTGGTTTCGCAGGCACCGCGGCGTTCATGGCGGGCGCGGGGTTGCCGCTCGCCAAGGTGCTGCTGACGCTCACGATCGCGCTCGAAATTGGCGGCGGTGTCCTGCTCGTGCTCGGGTGGCAGGCGCGGTGGGTGGCAACCGCGTTTTTCGGGTTTACTTTTCTGTCAGCGGTGATTTTTCATCCGTTCTGGAATTCCGACGCGGCGAGCGTCTTCGGCCAGCTCAATAATTTCATGAAAAACCTCGCGATCATGGGCGGCATGCTGTACGTGATGGCCTATGGCGCGGGGCCGTTGAGTCTCGATGGCAGGCGCGCAGCGGCGAACACCGCGCCTGAGGGTGACGTGAAGCGCAAGAACAAGAAATAGCCGGGAACCCATCTCAAAAATCCAAAATGGCATTTAGCCGGATTGTCTTCAAGACCCCTTCTGAGTCTGGAGCATCGTGAACAACAGGAGCCTGCCGCTTGCCCGGCGCGTAAGCGAAGTGGCGCCGTTCCATGTGATGGAGCTGCTCGCGCGCGCCCGCGAGCTCGAAGCCGGGGGCCGCACCATCGTGCACATGGAAATCGGCGAGCCCGATTTTCCGACCGCCAAGCCGATTTGCGACGCCGGCATACGCGCGATCGAGAGCGGCAAGCATTTTTACACGCCGGCCCTCGGTATCCCCGAATTGCGCGCGGCGATCGCGCGTTTTTATCGCGAGCGCTACAGTGTCGAGGTGCCCGCGTCGCGCATCATCATCACATCCGGCGCTTCCGGCGCGCTGCTGCTCGCGATCAGCGTGCTCGTCAATCCCGGCGATGAAGTGCTGATGGCGGACCCCGGCTATCCGTGCAACCGCAACTTCGTGCGCATGATGGGCGGTGTGCCCGCCGAGATCGCGGTCGGCGCCGAAAGCGCCTATCAACTGCTGCCGGAAATGGTCGAGCGCCACTGGACGCCGCGCACCCGGGCGGTGATGGTCGCCTCCCCCTCGAATCCCACCGGCACGCTGATGCCGCAGGCGTCGCTGCGCGCCATTGCAGCCACCGCGCGCGAACACGGCGCAGCGCTCATCGTCGACGAGATTTATCACGGCCTGGTGTACGAAGGCAACTACACGACAGCGCTGAAGCACGACGACGCGTTCGTCATCAACAGCTTCTCGAAGTATTTCAACATGACGGGCTGGCGCCTGGGCTGGATGGTCGTGCCGCAAGCTTACGTGCGCGAATTCGACAAGCTCTCGCAGAACATCTACCTGTCGGCGCCGACGGCCGCGCAGTACGCCGCACTTGCCGCGTTCGAGCCGGCGACGCTGGCGATCCTCGACGAGCGCCGTGCCGAGTTCAAGGCGCGCCGCGACTTTCTGGTGCCCGCGCTGCGCGAACTCGGTTTTCGCATTCCGGTCGTGCCGTCCGGCGCGTTCTACATTTACGCCGACTGCAGCGCATTCACCGCGGACAGCTTCGCGTTTGCGCGCGACCTGCTCGAAACCGCCGGCGTTGCGATCACGCCCGGTGTGGATTTCGGTGCGCACGCCGCGCCGCGCCATGTGCGCTTCGCGTATACCAACGCGATACCGGTGCTGGCGGAAGGGGTGAAGCGCATCGGCAAATACATTTCCCGCCGTTAGCGAGGCTCGGATTACGTCGTCCTCGCGAAGGCGGGGACCCAGTAATTATCTGGATATCCCGGATTCCCGTTTTCGCGGCAATGACAAAACCATACTTAAAGCGCATTTCAAAATAAAGGTAGCGC
>JANNPG010000373.1:0-1790 GCA_031399805.1 Betaproteobacteria bacterium
GTCGAACCAGCGCATTGTGTGTTTTCCAAGCGTCAGCGTTTCCCCATCCGCAAGTGCGCGCGCCGGTCGGTCGGCCATGTCGTCAATTGAAACCAGCGCCGCAACCTTGCCGCACAGCGGCGAGGACTGTGGCGCCGCTGCCAGCCATTCATTCAGCGAGCCGCACTCATCTGCCTCGACGTGCGACAAGCCGATGTATCGCAGTCGGTCCACAGCCAAGACGCTGGCGACCGCCTCGCGGACCAGCGGGAACATCTTGCGCGGCCCGGTGTGGAAGAGCAATGGCGCATCATCGACAATGAGAAACTGATTGAATGAGAACCCGCCAGGTCCGCCTTCCATGACAACCGACGTATTGATTCGATAAATTCCATCTGCAATTTCGTGAATATTCGTCCCAGATTGTTTGTTTGTTATGGGCATTTTCACCCCCCTTTGTAAACGGCGAAAAGTTAAGGACTACCTGATCGGTGTCGCCCAACTTGTAATGGTTTGTAGAAATGCCATTAAGCATAATCCATTTGTCATAGCGGGCGATTCACTTCGCTTGAGGAAACGCGCCGACAATCGCCGCGCCGGCATCAGTCGCGGTATCGATATGCATGATCGCATCGGCCAGCTCGTCCGCATCCGCGCGCTTGGCGCCGACGCCGAATGCGAGACAGTCGCGGAATTTGTTCAACAACTCGTCTTCGCTCATCGGTTCCTGCGGGCTGCCTTTGATCGTGTCGCTTTTTACCTCCACCACGCGGCCGTCGTTCAGTGTCACTTTGACGCGCGCCGGTTCGATCGCGGTGGGATCGATCGCCGGATCATCGATCGCCCGAACTTTGCATGCGAGCGCGACCACCGCGGGATCGCTGATCGCCGGTTTCTGATAGCTGCGTAAATCGACGCGCGCATCGGTGAGCGCGCGCGCAAAACTGTAGGCGACATTAAACTGGGCATGCACCACCGAATCGCGCCTGACGTCGTACGGTTCGCCGACCGTGAGCCAGTTGACGTTGCCCATGCCGATCTCGACTTCTCTGACATCGCCGGGCTTCACGCCCTGCCCGCGCAGCTTGATGCCGAGCCCGATCGCGGTGTGGTTGCAGCGGCAGCACGGGTAGGGTTTGAAGCTGTATTCGGTAATGCGCCAGTGGCTGCCGAGATCCTTGGTGATCAATTCAGTTTTCACTTCGTCGCGCTCATATAACGCGAACAAGCCCGCGCTGCCTTCGAGCGTGCGGCGCGTGCCGGTCAAGCCGTCAGCGGCGAGAAATGCGCCCAGCACCGCCGCGCGCGCGGCAAAACCCGCGCCGAGTCGTTTCGACAGCACGCCGTCGCGCATGCTCTGCGCCGAACCGCTGGTCTGGTGAAACGCCATGCCGAGCGCATTACGCATGCCTTCGGCGTCGAGTTTGAGCAGGCGCGCGGCACCGAGGCTGGCGGCGGGCGTGCCGAACACCATGGTCGGATGCCAGCCCTTGCCGAGGCTGTTGTAGCACGCGAGCCCGAGCCGCGCGTGCAGCTCGGCGCCGATCGCGTAGGCAAGCAGGAAATCCTTGCCGCTGACTTTGCCGATGTCTTCGGCGGTCGCGAGCAGTGTCGGCAGCACCACGCAGTTGGTATGCACGCGCGCCGGATCGTGCTGGTCGTCGAAATCGAGCGCGTGCGCGGCAGCGCCGTTGGCGAGCGCGGCCGTCGGCGGCGAATAGCGGCGCTTGCCGACGAGGCCGGTGGCGGAGCCGCCGGTTTCCCATTTCGACAGGCGCTGGTTGAGTTCGCGGATGCCCGCGGCGTTGGCC
>JANNPG010000490.1:0-2484 GCA_031399805.1 Betaproteobacteria bacterium
CGATGGCAAGCATGGTGCTGTGGTACAGCGAGCTGCGCAAGCTGTTGAGTCGCATATTGAGTCAACGACACGACTCCGCCGGCGCCGTCTGAACTGAATCAGATCATATCCAATTCACGCCGTCTTCCCGCTCAATCTTGCACCTAACCCCTCTTTGAAGGAGAACCCCATGTTCAAGCACCTTCTGATTTCCACCGACGGTTCACCGGTCGCCAACAAGGCTGCCAAGGCCGGTATCGCGCTCGCACATGCACTCCGTGCCAAGGTGACCGCCTATTACGCGCTCGAACAACTGCGGCTGATCTACGACGAAGGCTACATGATGAACCAGAAGATGATCGACGGGTTCGAAGAAAGCGCACGTAAGGTAGGACAGAAGAGTGTCGACACGATCGGCAGGATGGCCAAGGCGGCGGGCGTCCCCTTCGCTTTGGTGGTGACGAACGCCTCCACTGCCTATGAGGGGATCATCGATGCCGCGAAAAAACAGAAGTGTGATGTGATCTTCATGGCCTCGCACGGCCGCCGCGGAGTTTCCAAGCTAATCATGGGCAGCGTCATGCAGAAAGTGGTGACGCACTCCAGAATACCCGTGGTGGTCTACCGCTGAACAAAGGCTGACGATGCATAACCCGGCAACGCTTCGCATTGTCGCGCGCGCAGGTCTCTGGTCCGCGCTCGCCTTCGCATTGAATCTGACGTGGGAAATCGCGCACGTCAGGCTCTATACGATCTGGGCTGAGGCGGATCGGTTGAGTATCGCCTGGTCACTGTTTCACTGCACCGTTGGTGACGTCATGATTGCGCTCGCGATGTTCGCGCTGGCCGGCGTTGTGCTCCGGCGCGCGGACTGGCCGGTGTCGCGGCCGTGGACAGGCGGCGCAATGGTCGTGATCGGCGCGATGGCTTTTACCGCATGGAGCGAATGGTACAATGTCTATCGCGCCGGCAGCTGGGGCTATACCACAAGCATGCCGATGCTATTCGGGATTGGTCTCTCGCCGCTGTTGCAATGGCTGATCTTGCCGCCGGTGATGGTGGGCGCCTATCGAATGCTGGGGTCGGTGCTGTTCGGCCGGCGCAGTTCGCGCAGCGCCGTTGACGATTTAAACTTGAAACGTGATCACCGCTAAGATCAAACACGTCTTGCAACACCGCTTCCCTCGCGAGTTTTCTTTCGTTCAGGCGCGGCTGTCGCGCGAGGGCTTGTTTGGTCTGTATCTCACTATTGGCACGGTAGTTTTCGCCGGAGCAGCGTGGCTGTTTGGCGGCATCTCGGAAGACTTGATCACGGGCGACCCGCTCGTCCTGGTCGATGCATTCATCTCCGAATGGTTTCGTTCCCACACGAATCCCCGTTTTACGATGGGTATGCAATTCGCATCGGGGCTTGCGTCGACAGCAACCGTCGGCATTCTGTTCGCGTTCATGGGCTGCGTTTTGCTATGGAAGCGACTGTGGTATTGGCTATTGGGACTTGTGTTAGTCGTTGCTGGCGGCATGCTCTTCAACGTCCTCCTGAAGAATTTGTTCGGCAGAGCAAGACCCGGGTGGGCAGATCCGTTAATGGCACTCACGGACCCCGGTTTTCCCAGCGGACACACCATGATGGCAACGATTATCTATGGCTTCATGGCTATCTATCTGATGCTAAGTATCGCGTCCGGGTGGGGGCGATTTTTTATAGCGACCTTAACGATCTTGCTCGTTTTCATGGTCGCGCTAAGCCGGATGTATCTGGGGGCGCATTACTTAAGCGATGTATTGGCGGCGATGGCGGCGGGAATTGCCTGGCTTGCGCTCTGCCTGACCGCGGTGGAAACATTGCGTCGCCACCGCGGCCGATTATTGTCCGGTGGCGGGCGATGAGTTGATTATTACTTGTTCAATCGTACGCGGACGCAAATAAAGAAATCGAGGTAAGGCGATGGCAACTGATCCGGTATGTGGCATGCAGGTCGACGAGCGAACCGCGGCTGGCAGCAGCGAGTTCGCGGGCAGGAAGTATTTTTTCTGCGGCGTTGGTTGCAAAAAGAAGTTCGACGCAAACCCGGTCGCGTACATTGCCGCTCCTCCTGCTGGTGATACCCAGCCGCACGGGAACGCACATCCCCACGCGCAAGCGACGCCACAATCTTCGGCGAGCACCCACGGGAAACCTGCCGTCGCCGGCGCGGTTGCGGCCGGAGCTACTTATACCTGCCCAATGCACCCGGAAATCGTGCGCGATGCGCCGGGCGATTGCCCGATCTGCGGCATGGCGCTGCTGCCGATCGTGGGCACAGGCGGAGGCAAAGCCGACGATTCCGAGCTGCGCGATCTCACGCGCCGGCTTTGGATCGGCATCGCGCTGTCGATCCCGCTGGTGGTGCTCGCGATGTCGCCGATGATCGGCATTCACGAGCTGTTCGGCCTTCAGCCACGGGCGCGCGGCTGGATAGAATTTGTACTGGGCACGCCGGTCGTGCTGTGGGTCGGCTGGCC
>JANNPG010000502.1:0-9384 GCA_031399805.1 Betaproteobacteria bacterium
GCCGAACGGCAGGTAGAGCGCCGCGTCGGACACGACATCGCAGATTTCATTCAGATAGGCGCCAAGCGCGGTCTTCTGCCCGAAGTCCCGGGCGAGCATGCCGTCAATCGCATTCATCGCCATTCGCAGCAGCATCCAGACAGGCACCAGAACAAACAGCGCGTTGCTGTCAGCATTCAGGACCAGGATCACCCCAATGACAACCGACCCAATGCATGCGGCCAGTGTGACCTGGTTCGCGGTGACACCCGAACGCGCCAAGGCGCGCACCGTCGGTCGCAACAGCGACTGAAATGCGGGCTTAAGTTGGTAAATGCTCACGGTTCACCCCTGTTGTTTCTCCGTATCGCCCGGCGGCACCGGCGCAACGTAGCCGATGACCAGCAGCAGCACGCCGACGCCGAGGAACGAGACGATGCGCGCGACGGTGCCAGAATTCGCCAGATCAAGAAGAAAGAGCTTGCCGACCACCACCGCCAGCAACGCGGCTCCGGCGAACCACGGCTTGCGCTGCAGTTTGCGCGTCGCCGTCAGCATCACCACCATCGCAGTCAGCGTCCACAGCAGGGAAAAAGCCGCCTGCACGACGATGGAGTTGAACAACTCCTGCGCGATGTACGGCACCCCCGCCCAGTGATGGACGCTGCGCAACACAATGCTGTTAACCCACACAAACCCGAGCGCGCCCAGCAGCACCCGGTAGTTCTTTTCGCTTGCGCGCGCGGATTCTTCGGCGGTGCTCAACCATGCGTGCAATCCGCACAGCACGCCGATCTGCGCCAGATCGACCGGGTTCAACAGTGGAAAGTAGGGGAACGATCCGCTCTTCCCCGCATCCCAGCTTGACAGCAGGGACCAGATCACGCAGTACAACGCGATCGGCGCGAGACACACATTGCGAAAATATTCGAAGTTCTGCCGCCACGGCCATGTTTGCCTGCCGAGAAACGCGATCAACAGCAGCGTCAACGCCGGCACTGCGCCCCACATGGCGAACGGCAGGCTGGTGCCGGGCATGAGGTTCGCGCATTGCCACGCCAGCTCCCACGCCGCGAGGCCGGACGCCAGCCACACCGCGACAACGTGCTGGCTGTTCGCGCCGACACCAATAGCGTCTTTTTGCTGGCGATACAGAATCGCATAGAACGCGGCGAAAGCCGCCAGCCACGCGAGCCCCGCATGATCGGCCGCAGGATGCAGGTGACGATCGACCTGCATCAGCACGACGACTGCCATCACCGGCAGCATCAACAACTGCGCGCGCCGCAGGGCACTCCAGCGCAACCAGCCGCCGATGATTTCGAACAGCGCGCAGGACGCGACGGCGAAGCCGAGCCCGTAGGCGATATGACTGTCGGCGGGCATGCGGTCATCGATGTAGCCCCATCCCGATCCCAGCCAGAACGCGATTCCCCACAGCAACGCCCACACACTGACTTTCCCGGCGTCGGCGTTCTCGCGCTCGCGCAGGTGGTAACGCAACCAGCCGGCTGCGATGCCCAGCGCGCCCATCAAGAGGCTCCATAGGAAATAGCGGTGATCGAGGAGCCACAGGGCCTCCCACGTCGCGAGCGCCGCGAGCAGGAGCCAGCCCATGCGATAGCGCGCGCCGCGCACGGTGGCGATGCCATCGCGCGCCTGCCAGTGCAGGCACCAGAAGAACACGATGAAGTTGAGCGGCCACGCCACAGCACCCAGTCCCGCCAGCGGATGACGGCTGCCGATGGTCAGCATGCCGAGCACGATCGCCGGCAGCTGCGCGAGCGTGATCAGGCGCAGGCTCTTCCACGCGAGCCAGCCGCCAGCGATTTCGGCGAGCGCAAAGCTGGCCGCGGCAAAAATAAACGCGGCAGAATGAAAATCGGCGCGCGGCAGTCCGTCATGCAGCGCATGCAGGCCGCCGGCGAACCACCAGCCGCACGCCCACACCAGGAGCACGGCCGCAGCACTCTCGCCGCCCTCGACCAGCACTTCGCGATGCTTGTGCATCAGCCACGCAGTAATCGCGCCGGCCGCCGCGATCAGCGCGCAACCGAGCAGGAAATCGTTGAACCACGGATCGTCGAGCGAATAATCCCGATAGTGGATCAGAAAGAGCCACGCGCCCGCGAACTGCAGCGCGATGCCGAAGACGCGCGCCAGCAACCGGCGTTGCCGCAACCCTACCCACACGATCGCGGCGCCCTCCAGCGTCCACAACGCAAAAGTTGGATAGGCGTCGAGCGCGAAGAACAGGGCCATGGTTGCAAACACCGTGGCGAGCGCAACGTAAGTTTCGCCGAGCAAACGCATGCCATCGCGACGCAGCACGCTCAACGCGAGCAACGCATACAGCCCGGCCGCGCAGCCGGCGCTCCACGCCAGCCCATAGGGCATGTCGCGCACAAGGCCCGCCTGCATGAACGCCGCCGATAACGGCGTGCCGAAAACCAGCGTGCCGTCCACGAGTCCCTTCAGTTGCGGCGGCTGGCGCGTCGCAAACAAGATCGGGATCACCAGATACATCGCGAAGAAAATCAGCACGAACGGTTCGACCGTCGCGAACAATTCGGGACGATAATTGTTGGCGCCCCAGAATACGCCGACGATAAAAGTGAATATGAAGCCGACGAGATTAAGATCCCGCCACGCCTTGAACCAGCTGATCGCGAGAATGAAACCGTTCAGGAGCGTGTAATACGAAAACAACACGACGTGGTTGCCCTCGCCGCTGCCGGCGAGCACCGGCGCCAGGAAGGCACCCGTGAGTCCGAGCACTGCGAGTACCTTGGCGTCCTGCCTGACAGCCAGCAGGGTTGCCGCCACGCCGAGCACCATGAAGAGCGCAAAGCCCAGGGTCGGATGCATCAGCGCGAACACGCGCAGCGCAAAAAACACGTCGAGGTACAGAAGGCCGATGCCCGCGCCTTGCAGAATCAGGCCGTAGAGCCGGCGCGTCGCCTGCAGCCGCCAGCCCACCGCCAGCGCGCCGAAACCGGCGGCGGCAACCGCGGCGAGCCGCAACGGCACCGGCAGCATGTCGTGGTCGTACGCGAATTTGAGCAGAAAGCCAACACCGAAAAACAGGATCACGACGCCGGCCTTCGCGACGATATTGCCGGAGAGCAGGCGCTGCCACCACGACGGCTCGGCTGAAATAAACGGCGCTGACGATGCGGCACTGCTGGCCGCGAATGGCGCTGCGTGCGGTGCCGGCTCTGCGGGAGTTGCCGATTGCTCGAACGCCGCAACTGCGGGCGGCACTGCCGGTACAACCGCCACGTCATCTTTGCCCGGAGCAGGTGGAGCCACGGTCAAGACGGCAGCCGGCGGCGCGACTGTCGCCGCCGGCGACGTCGCGTAACGCCCGCCATGTTCGGTTGCGGCGGATACGGATTGCGCCGGTGCGGCGGGCGCGGGCGTCGCCGGTTGCGCCCCCGGTTTCTCCAGCGCGGTCAGCCGCCAGTGAATGTCGGCGAGCGATTGGTAAATGTGGCTAATCTTGCGCTCGATTTCGTGCAGGCGCGTTGCAGTATCTTGCTCCGGTTCTCCGGGAGTTTCGCGTTCCGATGCCGGCGGCCCGGACGCCGCTGGTTCGGATTCCGATTTGTTGAACGCGCCTATCATCGCGCCCGCAACCGTACCCAGGATTGCGCCAATCAACGCACTGCCAAAACCACCCAGCGAACCGATCAGACCGCCAATCACCAATCCCACGAACCACATAGCGCCTCCCGTCCGGGTACAACCCTCAGAATGCGGTTAAGAAACTATCTCCAATCGCCGCGCAACGCCGACACCACCTGCTGCAACCCGTCCGGAGTAACATCGGCCGGCAACACCGCGTCACCCGCCACCAGCCCGATTTTCTTGAATGGCGCAACCTGCGACACGCGCGTCATCGCCCGGCCGCCCTTGCGACTGAAAAAACTCCCCCACAGTCCGCGCAATGCGAGCGGTATGACTTTGACCGGCGTGCGGCGGACGATGCGGTTTATGCCGGGACGAAACGGGAGCAACTCGCCGGTGTCGGTAATGTTACCTTCCGGGAATATGCCGATGAGATCGCCGTTTTCCAGGCCGGCCGCTATGTCGTCGTAGGCTTGCTCCAGCAGTTGCGGATCGTCCTTCGACGACGCGATCGGTATCGTCTTGCTGGTACGAAACACGAAATTCAGGATCGGGATGCGGAAAATCTTGTGATCCATCACGAAACGGATGGGCCGGCGGCACGCCGCCGCGATGATCAGCGCATCGACATAGCTCACGTGATTACACACAAGCACCGCGGGCCCCTCCTCGGGGATCTTCTCCATGCCGCTCTTGTCGAGGCGGTAAACCGAGTGAACCAGCAGCCACACCAGAAACCGCATCAGGAATTCCGGCACCAGCGTGTAGATGTATATTGCGACCACCGCGTTGAGGAGCGCGGTGACCAGGAAGATTTGCGGAATCGTGAACCCGGCCTTGAGCAGCGCCACCGCCATCACGGCCGAGCAGACCATGAACAGCGCGTTGAGAATGTTGTTGCCGGCGATGATGCGTGATTGGTGGCTGCGCTCCGCGCGGCTCTGAATCAGTGCATACAGTGGCACGATATAAAACCCGCCGAACAGGCCGATCATGACGAGGTCGAACAGGATGCGCCAGTTGGCGGGCAGCGTCAGAAACTGCATCGCCCCGATGGTGTAATCGGCCATCCCCGCCGGGCTGGCAAGGTAGAGATCGAAGGCGAACAATGTGAGCCCAATCGAGCCGAACGGCACGAGGCCGATTTCCACCTTGTGGCCGGACAGCCGTTCGCATAATAGCGAACCCGCACCGACACCGATGGAAAAAGTCGTCAGCATCAGGGTTGCGACGTGCTCGTCGCCGCCCAGCACGTCCTTGCAGTAGTTCGGAAATTGCGCGAGCAGGGTCGCACCATAAAACCAGAACCACGAAATTCCCAGCACCGAGAGAAATACCGTGCGGTTGCGGCGCGTGAATTGCAGATTGGCCCAGGTTTCGCTCACCGGGTTCCAGTTGATCTTCAAGTCGGGCGCGGCAGGTGGTGCGCTCGGCACGGCGCGGCTCGTCAGATAACCCGCGCAGGCGATTGCGATCACCGCGACCGAGACCAGCGTGGCCGCGTTTTCCTGTGCGATCAACACGCCGCCCAGCACCGTGCCGAGCAGAATCGCGAGGAACGTGCCCATTTCCACCAGCCCGTTGCCGCCGACCAGTTCTTCGATTTTGAGGTGCTGCGGCAAAATCGAGTACTTGACCGGCCCGAAAATCGCCGAGTGCAGGCCCAACAGGAACAGTGCCATGATCAGCAGCGTGAGATTCTGTTGCAAAAAGCCCGTTGCACCGACCACCATGATGCCGATTTCGAACAACTTCACGTAGCGGATGATGCGCGATTTGTCGTATTTATCCGCGAGCTGCCCCGCGGTCGCGGAAAAAAGGAAGAACGGCAAAATGAAGAGTCCCGCGCACAGATTCACGAGCGTGCCCGAATCGAGGGTGGTGAGCGCCGCCGCGTGAAACGCGAGCAGGATGATGAGCGCGTTCTTGTAAACGTTGTCGTTAAACGCGCCCAGAAACTGCGTCACAAAAAAAGGCGCAAATCGCCGCTCGCGCAGCAGCTGGAATTGGGTGTTTTGTGTGTTCATCACATTGCGCGCCTGGTCATGGTCTCGCCCCGGCGTCAGGCATTGCGCCTGATAAATTCAACCACCGTCTGCATCGCATCGATCAGAAACGGCTTGTTGATCCAGAAATAAAC
The DNA here is from genome assembly GCA_031399805.1 of Betaproteobacteria bacterium. GTDB lineage: Bacteria > Pseudomonadota > Gammaproteobacteria > Burkholderiales > SG8-41 > PALSA-1004. The sequence goes on from JANNPG010000502.1 coordinate 5,750, forward strand.
TTCCTTGCCTTCCTTGCGGCTTTGCAAAACGCCGGCGTCGCGCAGGATGCGCAAATGATGCGACACCGCGGTACGGCTCAAGGTGGCGACCTCGACGATCTGCCCGATGTTCAAGCGTTCGCCGCGCGCAAACGTGAGCAGAATGCGCTGGCGATGTTCGTCGCCCAGCGCGGCGTACACCTTCGAAATGTTGCGCCATTCGCGCGGAATCGCGCGCATGTAGTTTTTATTCATAACTATATTATTAGTTATATAGGCATGTTTCGTCAAGCCGGTGATGGCACGGCGCCATGCCAGCCCCGTGCACGACGCCAAATTTACGTTATGAATCGCGATGTTATCGGTGCCGTGCCGCGAGCAGTTCGATGCCCCACGCCACGCCAAAACCGGTCGTGTCGGACGCGATGGCGCCTAGCCCACCCTTGGTGCTGCTGGCCGACAGATCGACGTGCAACCACGGCGTGTTGCCGACGAATCGCTTGAGAAAACGCGCCGCCAGAATATGATCGGCCTCGCCTTCGAGCGTGCATTGCTTGACGTCGGCGATTTTGCTCTCGAGCGCGCTGTCGTAATCATCATCCTGCGGGAAGGCGCACACGCGCTCGCCCACCGCGCGGCCCGCGGCCACCGCCTGCGCGGCGAGTTCATCGCTCGTCGCGAAGATGCCGCTGTAGCGGTCGCCCAGCGCAACATGCATGCTGCCGGTGAGCGTCGCGAAATCGACGATTAAATGCGGCTTGCCGCGTGCGGCGAGAGTCAGCGTATCGGCGAGCACCATGCGCCCTTCGGCATCGGTGTGCATGACTTCGATGGTGGTGCCGTTCAACGCGCGCACGACCTCGTTCTGATGGTAGGCGCGCGGACTGATGTCGTTGCGCGAGATTGCCAGCCAGCAATCGATATTGACCGCGAGCTGCATGCGCGTGGCCGCGAGCATAATGCCGAGCGCCACCGCCGAGCCGTTCATGTCTTCGTGCATCGTGTACATGTAGCGCGCGGACTTCAGATTGTGCCCGCCGGTGTCGAAACAGATGCCCTTGCCGACCAGCGCCACGTTTTGCGCGGCGCGCGGGTGCGCATACTTGAGATGCACGATCGCGGCGTCGTGCGCATCGCTGCCCTGTGCCACCGCGCAAAATGCGCCAGCACCCATTTTCATGAGCCGCTTGTAGTCGTATTCCTCGCGCTGCCAGCCGCATTCCCTCGCCAACTGCTTGATGCGCTCGCGATAGGTCGCGGGCGTCAACTCGTTCGGCGGCAATATGGTCAGTTCGCGGCACAGCACGTTGCCTTCCGCGCGCGCGCGCGATGCGGCGAATTCGTCCTTATCCCGGTAGCCGTACACATGTACCGACTTGAGCGGCTTGCGCTCGCGCTTCTTCTTGCGCTCCGGCAGTGGCGCCCCATTGACCCACGCGCAATACACCGCGATTTGCGACGCATGCCTGCGCTGCGCTTCGTCCCCGCTCACGACAATCGCGATTTCCGCCGGGTTCTCGGCCAACAGGTGCTGCAAAGCGCCGCGCACTGTCGCGTGAGCGGCAAAAGTCGACTTCGACGCGTCGAGCATGACCCAGCTGGCGAGCGCGCCGTCCTTGAGATTGCCGGAAATCGCCGACTTCGCCAGCGCGCCCGCTTTCATGCGCCGGCGCGCCATCAGCGATCGAAGGACGTCGCCCGCTGGCCATTCGCGAGACGGCTGCTTCGCAGGCGGCAGGATGAACAGGAAATGCCGGTGTTTGCGTGATGCCGCCGCATTCGGTGCAGCGGCGTGCTGGGTCAGTTTGGCGAGCATGAATTTCCTATGAGTGCTGGATCGGCGCAATTATAATCGTTCCATGCGCAAGTTCCGTGACACTGCTGTCACCGCCGCAGTTTGCATCGTATCAATCGCCGCATTGTCGATTCCGGCATCGCGCGCCGCCGCGGATGAAATCGTGACGCTGCAGACGCGCGAAGGCGTTACGCAATCATTCCTGCTGAGTACCCCGGCGAATCGGCCGGCTGCCGTTGCCGTCCTTTTTCCCGGCGGCTATGGCGGCATCCGCCTGCGCGTGGAGCACAGCGATATCAAGTTCGCCGGCGGCAATTTTCTTGTGCGCTCGCGCAAGCTCTTCGTCAACGGCGGCGTTGCGACGGCCGTCATCGATGCGCCGTCTGATCAGGCTACCGGCATGGAAGATTGGTTTCGCCTCGGCGACAAGCACGCGCGCGATATCGCAGTGGTAGTCGCCGAACTGATAAAGCGATTCGACAATGCGCCGGTATTTCTCGTCGGCACCAGCCGCGGCACGCTTTCCGCGGCCAACGGCGGACGCGCGCCGGGCACCGCGGTCGCCGGCGTGATTCTGAGTGCGACCATGTTCGTCGCCGCGCGCTCGGGACAGGGACTGAGCGGCTTTGATTTCACGACGATACGGGTGCCCGTGTTGTTCGTGCATCATGCGGACGACGGCTGCTTTGCAACGCCGTACCGCAATGCGAAGTCGCTTTCGGCAAAATTTCCCCTGATCACTGTCCAAGGCGGGGAAGCGGCGCGCTCGGATCCGTGCGAGGCGTTCAGCGCGCACGGTTTTCTTGGCAAGGAAAGTGAAACCGTCGATGCGATGGTCAACTGGATGCTGAAAAAACCCTACCGCAGCAATATCGATTAATATTCGCAGCGTGAATATCGCCTCGCCGTTGCTGATTCCTCGACCCTGAATCCCGTATCCCGCCCATGCGCCCCTACCTCGACTTGATGCAACACGTGTTGTCCAACGGCACCAAGAAAAGCGACCGCACCGGCACCGGCACGCTCTCCGTGTTCGGCGCGCAGTTGCGCTTCGATCTTGCCGCGGGTTTCCCGCTGCTCACCACCAAGAAAGTCCATCTCAAGTCGATCATCCACGAGTTGCTGTGGTTTCTGAAGGGCGATACCAACATCAAGTACCTGAAGGACAACGGCGTCAGGATCTGGGACGAGTGGGCCGACGCCGAGGGCAATTTGGGCCCCGTTTACGGCTATCAGTGGCGTTCGTGGCCCGCGCCCGGTGGACGCCACATCGACCAGATCAGCCAGGTGCTCGAGCAGATCCGGAAAAACCCCGACTCGCGCCGCATGATCGTTTCGGCGTGGAACGTCGGCGAACTGGACAAGATGGCGCTGATGCCGTGCCATGCTTTTTTTCAGTTCTACGTCGCCGGCGGCAGGCTCTCCTGCCAGCTCTACCAGCGCAGCGCGGACATTTTTCTCGGCGTGCCGTTCAACATCGCCTCTTATGCACTCTTGACGATGATGATCGCGCAGGTATGCGGATTGAAGCTCGGCGATTTCGTGCATACCTTCGGCGACACGCATTTGTACATGAACCACCTCGAGCAGGCGCGCGAACAACTGTCGCGCACCCCGCGCAAAATTCCGGCCATGCGGCTCAACCCCGCGGTAAAGAATCTGTTCGACTTCACCTACGCGGACTTCACGCTCGAAAACTACGACCCGCATCCGGCGATCCAAGCGCCTATTGCGGTGTGAGGCGTGTGGCGGGATGGGGGTGGAGAAAAATCAAAGGGCGCGAAATTGATACCCCCACACCCCCCGCGCCCCACGCCAAAACCGAAATTACCCCATGGGCGAAAACACCCGGAAGCGGGCC
>JANNPG010000375.1:0-12007 GCA_031399805.1 Betaproteobacteria bacterium
CATCCTGATCATCCTGAGCGATGATCAGCGCTACGATACGATGGACTACATGCCGCGTACGGTGGCGCGCATCTTCAAGGAAGGAGTCGCATTCCCTAATGCCTATATCACCACATCGCTCTGCTGCCCGAGCCGCGCCAGTATTCTCACGGGGATGTACGCGCACAATCATGGCGTGCGCCTCAACCCGATTCCGCTGAAGAAAGAGACGTTCGTCGAGCGGCTCCACAAGGCCGGCTATTACACAGGCCAGGTAGGCAAGTACTTGAACTCGTGGGATGGCTCTGCCCGACCGGAGTTTGACTTCTGGGCCGCGGGTCCCGCCGGGATCGTTCACTTTTTTAATCAGAGGCTGAACGTCAATGGCACATGGAGTGTGCATCCGGGCTACGTCGGCCACGTTCTGCGCGACTATGCGCTCGAATTTCTGCGCCGCGCTGCTCAACAGGACAAGCCCTTTGTATTGCTTTTCTCCCCCAACATTCCTCACTTCGAGTACCCGGCGTCGGGGCCGCCCCAAGGGCGCGACGACTTCCTGCGACCGCCGCATCCTGCGCCCGGGGACGAGAAGCTTTATCAGAACCTACCGCCACACCGTCCACCTAGCTGGAACAAAACGGACGGCTCGGGCAAGCCGCGCTGGTTTCAAGCCCTACCTGCCTTGGCTCCGGACATGGTTGAATTGATCGATACGTTCAGGCGAAGGCAAATCCAGAGCCTCAACGGCCTTGACCAGACGATTGAGAGCCTTCTTGACGAATTGGCTCGGCAACGAAAACTGGATGACACCCTGATAATCTACCTCTCGGACAACGGTCACTTCGCCGGTGAGCACCGGATACCTTGGGGCAAAAATTCTGTTTACGAGGAGTCAAGCCGCGTGCCGTTTGCTGTGCGCTACCCGAGACTTGTGGCAAAGCCACGGACGGATAGCAGATTAGTTGCCAACATCGACATTGCCCCAACGATCTATGACTTGACGAAGATCCCTATCCCAAGCGACGTCGATGGCCGCTCGCTGGTGCCGCTGCTCGCCGATCGCGCAAAAACAAATCCATCCGTGAGCTGGCGTGAGGAATTGCTGCTCGAAGGCTGGGCTCCGCCTCCAGCCGTTAAGGAGGGACGGGCACCGTATGCAGCAATCCATACCGGTCGCTATGTTTACGTGGAGACGGACGGGGATCGATCGGAACTGTACGATCTAAGGAGTGACCCACACCAGATGCAGAACCACGTAGACAGTCCGGCCTACGCACGCGTCGTCAGTGACCTCAAGCCACGCCTTCAGCGTCTGCGTGGGCGAAGCGCGGTCGAGAAGAAGTAACGGCTCACCGCGACGGAGAGGGGCTGAATAAATTAGTGCCACGTTGCCTAACTCCAGGTGGAACGGACGGGCCGCCAGCGCAGTGGCATCACCAAGGGTCATCGCGGCCCGCCGTTCACCAAGACGTTGAGGCTGTAGAAAAAGCCCAAAAATTATTTTCGATGGACACCCGTAAAAATGCGGCCTCATAAAACGGCCTATAACGCACGCAATATTTTCCGGAGGGGAAAGTGCACTCCCAAAACAGAACGAAAATCGGCAGCGTCATGATGCGCAGGGTTTTTCTACAGCCTCGTTAGCCGTCAACAGAATGATCACGAGACAACAAGCTGGTCAGACAGTGTCCGGTCAGGCTTTCGTTCAGCCCGGTACGTAGCCCATGCCTACTCGTCGCCAGTGCCTGATTATGCTGCCGCTGCTGCTGCCATCATTGGCTGGTGCGTCACCGTCGCTGCAGCAGGCCATGCAGCGGGCACGCGCACTGCGCGACGAAGCGGTACGCTCCGGTGACCAGGCCTATGGCGCGGTGGTGTTACGCGGTGCCCAGATCGTCGGCGAGGCGCCGAGCCGCGTGGTGACCGCGGGAGATCCGACCGCACACGCCGAGATGGAGGCGATCCGTGACGCAGCGCGACGGCTGCGCAGCCGGGACCTCTCCGGCTGCGTGCTGGTGTCCACCTCGCGCCCGTGCCGCATGTGTGAAGCCGCCGCAGGCTGGGCGCGGATCGAGCGCATGGTGCATGGCGATGCGCTCACGGACGCCGGGCCACCGTCATGAAACGCCGCCATTGGCTTTCCCTGGCGATACTGCTGCCGTTGCTCGCGGCGGCTTCGTCTGACGCACTGATCAACGCTGCTGAAAGCGGAGACGTCGCACTGCTGCGCCGCCTGCTCGATGCCGGATCGCATGTTAACGCCCGAGATGCACGTGGCCGCAGTGCGGTGCTCGCGGCCACGCAGGGCGGTTATGTCGAGGCCGCGCGGTTGCTCATCGCACGCGGCGCCGACGTCAACGCGCAGGATGACAGCCGCGACAGCGCGTTCCTGCTCGCAGGTGCAAGAGGCCATACCGAGATCGTGCGCCTAGCGCTTGCGGCCGGCGCGGATCTCAAGAGCACCAATCGCTATGGTGGCACCGCGTTGATCCCGGCCTGCCACTATGGTCATGTGGAGACGGTGCGCGTGCTGCTCGGCTCCGGAATCGACGTCAACCACGTCAACCGCCTGGGTTGGACAGCGCTGCTTGAGGCGGTAATCCTGGGAGACGGAGGCCCGCGACACACCGAAATCGTTCGACTGTTGATTACGCATCGCGCTGACGTCAACCTTGCGGACAGGCAGGGCATCACTCCGCTCGCTCATGCTGAGCAGCGTGGGCAACGAACGATCGGCGAGTTGCTGCGAGGGGCAGGAGGACGCGGGCAGTAATGACGGCTAACCCGGCGCCCAGCGCGGACGCGCGCAAGAGCGGCGCGCGCCGGTTGGCTCTACGTTAGACCCCTTTTTATCACCCACGCATGCGGCACTTGCCGTCACACTACAATGTAGTTACACTACATTCATGAGCACACTTCGCTTCGAATGGGACAATCGGAAGGCCGCAACAAATCTGAAAAAGCACGGCGTGAGCTTCGAAGAAGCCAAAACAGTTTTTTTCGATGAACGTGCCAAGCTTATCGATGATCCAGATCACTCCGAGGACGAAGAACGCTTTGTTTTACTTGGAATGAGCAGCGCACTTCGTTTTCTGCTCGTCTGTCACTGCTACCGGAGCAAAGGCAATGTCATTCGTATCATCTCCGCACGCAAGGCAATTTCCAAGGAATCCCAATCTTACTAATCGGGTGCCACATGCGCAAAGAGTACGACTTCTCCAAAGCACGGAAAAATCCATACGCATCACAACTCAAGAAACAAATTACGATTCGCCTTGACGAAGACTCCATCACGTACTTCAAGGCAATCTCTGAAGCCATTGGCGTTCCGTACCAAAGCCTCATCAACTTATATTTGCGAGACTGCGCAACATCTCGGCGCAAACTAAATCTCAATTGGAAGTGAGCGTCTTCGTTGTCACAGAGGTCTAACCTTAAATGCAATGGACCGCCTTCGGCGGCCGTTGATTATTAACGTTAGGCGGCACTATGAGAAGCTTGCGCGGGCAAAGATCAGGGATCGCAACGTCCGGTTGCCCCGACCTTTTCAGGATTGATTCCCGACCTTCCCGATCAGCTTTTCCAGCTTGCGTTCCGCTGCTTATTTTTTTCGCCTTGAAATTGCAAGGCCATCATTTCGCAAGCAGATTACTCCCAGGCTTCCCGTACTATTCCGGCGACCCCCGGTCAAGCCGGTCGCAGTAACGCGGTGATCTGCCGGAAGTCGGAGCACTTCTCCAGCGTCATTACCGCTTCGTGCAAAGCATCGAACTGCCGCTGCCCGATCACCGGCACGGCGACCGCCTCGTCCTTGCGCAGAAGATGCTCGCCCTCGAGCCGGCGCGTTGGAGCACCTCTCGGCACGGGCACATGCCGCAACCACACCTGGCCATTGCGCCCGCGCACCTCGAGGTCCGGCTCATCGTACGGACCGAGCTTGCGGTCGGGCACGATTTCGACGCGGTCCATCAGGGCGCGTACTCGTGCATCGTTCGCCCGTGGCGGATGGAATTCATCCAATCCGGCGCGGCCGGTCGCTGCAACCACGGCGAGCGAGTAGGGCATGCTGAACTGCGCATCGAGCATCGTCAGCACCTCACGCTTGGCAAATTGCCGCACCGTGCGATCCGCGCCGTGCACTATCATCCGCTCGATAGCGTCCCCGCCGAACTTGTGTTGCTGCATAAGATCGAGCAGCGCTTCAACCGAACTGTGCAGGCCGCGGCAACACGGGTACGGTTTCTGGCCGGACTGCAGGATGCGGAATTCGCGCCCCAGATCCTCGACCGTCGCGTCGGGCGTGGCAACGCTACCCGCATAGGTGCTATAAAAACCGCCCCAGACCGCTTCCAGGATATAGCGTGGCCCGACCAGCCCTGCCTCAGCGAGCAGCGCCGAGCTCACGCCGTTTTCGGCCGCGCGCCCCGGATGGAAGCGCTTCGTCATTGCGCCATCGACGAGGAAAGCCCACACGCCGCCGGCAAAGGAGCCGGTGATCCCCAGGGCGGAAGTGAACCGGTCCGGATCGAGGCCCATGACACACGCCGCCCCGGCAGCCGCGCCGAACGTTCCGCAGGTCCCGGTAGAGTGCCAACCCAGATCGTTGTGCGCCCGATAGCCCCCGGCGCCCAGGGTCACGCGGGCCGCGACGTCATAGCCGGCAGCGAGCGCCACGAGCACGCTGCGCCCATCGGCGTGGACCCTCTCCGCCATCGCGCAGACAGCCGGCACGACCACCGCGCCCGAGTGGCCGCAGCCGCCGAAATCGTCGAACTCGTAGGCGTGCGACGCCGTCCCATTGACGAGGGCGGCGGCACTCGGAGGAAGCGTAAGGTGCGTGCCCCACAGCGATGCAGAACCGCTGGTGCACTCCAGCGCGCTGGTGATCCCTTTGCGCGTCGCCACGGCAGCTTCGCTCTCGGCGCCTCGCACCCCGACCGAGAGCGTGTCGAGGAGCACGCTTTTTGCCATGGCGACGACAGGCTGCGGCAGATCCTCGTAGCGGGCGCCGCTCCAATAGCCAGCGAGGCGTTCCGTCAGCGACTGCCGGCTCTCCACCGCGGGGATGCGCTTTAGCGCTTGCTCCATATCCGCTCCCGATAATCGTCGCAGTCTCACCAAATTATTCTATTTTCAGGATGTTAGCATGCCCATTTGCGCCTCCATCGCAGCCTCGACCACTTTGGCCCTCTCGTCTTGTACGCGATAGGCGCGTCGGTCGGGCACGACGCAGCGTTCGATGCCCCTACTCTACCTTGATACCGAACTTGCGAACGATGGCGCCGTAGCGGTCGTAGTCGGCACGCATCACGGCGAGCAGCTGCTCAGGCGTGCTGCCGACCGGGTCTGCGCCGATACCGAGTAGCTTCTCGCGGATGTCAGGCAGCTGCAGAACCCTGGCGATGTCAGCCTGGATTTTCACCACCACATCCCTGGGTATACCCGCCGGGCCGACCAGCGCGTACCAGGACACCGCCTCGTAGCCCTTGAGGTTGCCTGCCTCGGCGACGGTCGGCACAGCGGGCAGGACCGCGACGCGTTGTGCGTTCGCAACGCCGAGCGCGCGCAGCTTACCGCTGTCGATGAACGGCTTCACCGAATGAATTTGCGCGACGATCATGCTGATCTGGCCACCCACCAGGTCCTTGATGGAGTCTCCCACGCCCTTGTAGGCGATATGCACCAGGTCTATGCCCGCCATTGCCTTGAGCATCTCGCCGCCCATATGGGCCTGGCTGCCGGCGCCGCCGGAACCAAACGTCAATTCACCCGGCCTGGACTTCGCAAGCGCGATAAGTTCCCGTACCGACTTCGCGGGTATCGACGGGTGTACCACCAGGACGTTCTGCACCGACGCCACGAGAGTAACCGGTGTGAAATCCCGAAACACGTCATACGCAAGCCTGGAGTACATATGGGGATTGATGGCGAGGTTGCCGACGGGGGCTGACGTCAGTGTGTAGCCATCCGGCGCAGCTCTTGCGCCAAGCTCCATTCCAATATTGCCCGCCGCGCCGGTACGGTTTTCGACGACGACCGGCTGGCCCCACATTTCGCTGAGCTTGGCGCCGATCAGCCGCGGCAGGAAATCGGACGCGCCGCCCGGACCGAAGGGCACGATAATCCTGACCGGCTTGGCGGGAAAGCTGGTTTGCGCGCTCCCGGGCAGGGGAGCCGCGGCGGCCCCAAACGCAGTCAGGGTGAGAACAACCAACCGGCATAGGCGAATTGACATTGGTATCTCCTGTTGAACTATCCGTGACGAACTGACACCCTTGTTTATATTGCACGCGCGTGCAAGATGGCAAGCGTGCGCGCCATCTCGTTGGTCTGGATCATCAATGCTTCGTCGGCCCCGAGCCCGGGCTTGGACAGCATGAAGTCGGGCTGACAGGCGAGTCCGATGTGGGTCGAGATGCGTGTGGACTGGTCAGTCTCGTTGGCCGTGCCGCCGAGGCAAGCGCCCATGCCGTGAGACTTGCAGTAAAGCACGGCTTCGATCGAGTTGTTGATGCCGCCCAGGTCCGGCGTCTTGATCTGCACGAAATCCGCGGCGGCCGCGTCAGCAAAGAGCTTGATGTCCGCGAGCGTGTTGCACCACTCGTCCGCGACCAAACCGACGGCGATCCCTTTCTTCTTCAGCAGGTCGCGCAGGGCGCGGAATTTTTCGATCTGGTCTTCCTGCGACTGCGCGATCATCGGCGATTCAACCAACAAGCCGTATGCTCCTGCTTCCTCACGCAGCTTGCCCAGATAGTCGGCGAGCGGCTCGAGCTGCATCGCGAAGAGTTCGCCCAGGGTCCCGTAAAGATCCACATGGATCCGCGGCTGGTAGTCGGCATCGCCGATCTCCTTGATGCGGCCGGCGACACGACGCACGAACTGCAGCAGTTTCTCGCCCTGCAGCCCGACGTGTTCGGCGACGATCTGGAACGACGCGTGCGGCAGCAGTTCGACGCGTTTGAGGATCACGCGGTCGAGTTGCGCATGATCGTCCTTATGGCACGACGCGAGAATAGGGATCGGCGCGGTTGCGATGGTACTGCCGTATTCACGCGCGATCACTTCGGCCATCGTCTGCCGGTGGTTGAGGGCGGTCGCGTGCAGCAGCGCCTGGCTGATGCCGTAGCGCAGCGCGGTATGCAGGGGCCTGCCGCCGCGCGCATACCGGTCCATTTCTCCGGCATTCGGCCTGAACTCGGTCACGTCGCGCCCGCGCAGGGCGTCGGCGATTTCGCCGCGCATATAATCGATGTGGTCGCGGGCGTTGAAAGCGGGGTCCCGCCCGGCAACGCCCGCGAGTATGACGTCGGCGCAGTCGCCAAACGCGATCTGCCCGTCCTCCAGCACGAGCAGCACTGAAATGATCGTCGCCGGTTCGACGATTTTCGTGAACCCCGGGGACATCGCTTGGCCCCGATACAAGCCGCCGTCCGGGGTTGCTCCGGATTTGATGGCCGTCAGGTCCCGGTGCATGTAGCCGGAGCGCCCGGACGCGCAAATTACCTGTTTGACTCTCTGACCCTCATGTCCGCTTTTCATTGCTTCGCTACCCCTGCGGCCTTGATGACCCGTGCGTACTTTTCGATCTCGTCACGCAGGAAGCTGCCGAAAAACTCTGGTGAGCCGCCGATGGTCTCGAGGACTTCCTTGTTGAAGCGTTCGCGAAAATCGGGAGTCTTGATCACGTTGTCGACAGCGCTATTCAGGCGTGCGACGATTTCTTTCGACGTTTTTGCCGGGGCAAGCAGGCCAAACCAATTGGTTGCTTCGTAGCCTTTGACGCCCGACTCGTCGAAAGTCGGCACGCCGGGCATGCCGGGCGAGCGCGTCAGCGTGCTGATCGCGATGGCGCGCAACCGCCCGGATTCGACGTGCGGCAGCAATGAAGGTCCCCCGCTGAACGTCATGTGGACGTGGCCGCCGATGGTATCCATAATCGCCGGATTAACACCTTTATACGGTATGTGCCGAATGTCTATCCGCGCCATCTGCTTCAAGAGTTCACCGGCCATATGGTTCGCGCTGCCGAGTCCGCTCGTCGCGTAGGTGAGTTGGCCGGGTTGCGCTTTGGCCAGCGCGATCAGTTCCCGTAGATTTCGCACGGGCAACGAAGGATGCACGGTCAGTACGTTCGCACCTTTGTAACAAAGAATCACGGGTTCGAAATCGCGGAGTGTGTCGTAAGGCGGGTTCGCAAGAAAGCTCATGTTGATTGCATTCGAAGCGCCGCCCATGAGCAGTGTAGTGCCATCGGGGGGCGATTTGATGACATACTCGGACGCAATGTTGGTCATCGCCCCCGGGCGGTTCTCGATGATGAACTGCTGCTTCAGGATCGGCGCCAGTCGATCAATCAACGCGCGCGTCACGATGTCGGTGTTGCCACCCGCCGCGAACGGATTGACGATACGCACGACCTTGCCTTGGGATGATTGCGCGTGGACGCCGCACGCACTCGTGGCGGCAATGCAGACGGCAAGAATTTCCGGCTTCAGCTTCATTTCATTTCCCTGAACGTTGCGCGGCCGTCAACCGCAACGGCGCCGCCGGCGCCGCCGCGAACTATCAGCGGATTGACTTCCAGGTCGACCAGGCGGGCGCCCAGATCGTGGGCGAGCCAGCTCATCCGCTCCACGACGTCGGCGATCGCTGCGACGTCGAGCGGCGGACGGCCGCGCGCGCCCATGAAGAGCGGCGCCGTGCGCAGCCGCGCAATCATCCTGCCGACGTGCGCCGCGGCGACCGGCGCCGTGGCCACTGCCACATCGTTGAGAATCTCAACGGCGATCCCGCCAAGCCCGACGATCACGATCGGCCCGTACTGTTCGTCGCGGCGGATACCGACGATCACCTCGGCTTCGCCGCATACCATCTCCTGCACCGAGAACCCGTCGATCCGGACGGCGGGTAACACAGCGCGGATACGCTGCTCCATTTCGATCGCGGCCGCCACGACAGCCGCCGTGTCAGCGAGACCGACACGCACCGCGCCGACGTCGCTCTTGTGCACGATGTCCCGGGTTACCGCTTTGAGCACGACCGGGAACCCTAACTGCACGGACGCGGCGGCGGCGGCCTGCGGCGACGCCGCAAAGGCCTCACGCGCAACGGTGATGCCATACGATCGAAGGAGCTGCGTGACTTCGCGTTCGGTCTGCGCGCCTGCGCTGAGCGCGCCCATCGTCTCCTGCCGCGGCAGACCCGCGGGCCGCGACGGCGGCTCCAGCGGGTGGCCGCGCAAGCGATCATAGTCGGCGACCAGCAACAGTATCCGCAGTGCCTGCTCGAAGCTGTCGAATACGACGAGTCCCATTTTCCGGAGCGCCTCGCGCGCCGGGTCCGCCGCCGCGCCGGGCGTGCAGACGATCAGCACCGGCTTGCCGCTGGCGCTCGACGCCTCGGCGATTGCAATCGTGCGCTTCAGATAAAACGGCATCGACATGAGATAAGCCAGGCCGTAATCGACCGCCGGATCGGCAAACAGCACGCGGGTGGCGTCCCCGGCGATCTCGACATCCGCGGGGACTTTCCGGCCGCCGAGATCAACCGGATTGCCGGCCTGCGGCGGCAACAGCATGCGCCCGAGTTCAGCGCGCGTTTCCCCGGCCAACGGCGCGAGCGCGAGACCGACCTCGATCACGCGATCGCTGGCGGTGGCGGCGCCGCCACCCGCGGAGGAGAGTACGCCGACCCGGCCGCCGCGGCGCGCACCGGGATGCTGTGCCAGGACATGCGCCGCCCGTAGCATATCGTCGGCATCCTTGGCGAGGACAACGCCCTGCTCGCGGCATACGGCGGCAAACGCTTCCCACGAACCCGCGAGACTGGCGGTATGCGACTGCGCCGCAATGACGCCCGCCTCGGTGCGGCCCGTTTTCACCAGGAGCAGCGGCTTGCCCGCGCGGCGGCATGCAGCAGCGGCCTGGCGAAAGCGCGCACCGTCGAGCACCCCTTCGATGTAGAGACAGATCGCCTTCGTCGCGTGCTCCTCGATCATGAACTCGAGGAAATCACAGATTTCGAGATCGCTTTGATTGCCGAGCGATAAGCCGTAACGCAGTCCGATGCCGTCGGTCTTGGCGCGATCGAACACCGAAACCATAATCCCGCCGCTCTGGCTGATGAGACCGATCGAGCCATCCCCCAGCGTATCGGTATTCAATACGACCGAGGAGCACAGCGCCATGTGGTGGTGCGGAACGATGAAACCCATGCAATTCGGGCCGACGATGCGCATACCGGTGCGCGCCGCAAGCTCGACCAGCTTCGCTTGGCGCTCCGCTCCCACCGTACTGGCCTCTGCGAAGCCGGTGGAAATGATGACGCAACAGCCGACGCCGACTTCTGCCGCCTCGCTCAGGGTATCGAGCAGCCGTTCCGTCGGCACCGCCACGATCGCCACGTCCGGCGCGGCAGGCACCGACCCGATGCTCGGATAGGCCTTGCGCCCGGCGATTTGCGCGCGATTAAGGTTGATCGGATAGAGGTCACCGGCGAAACCGTGCCGGGTCAGAAAATGGATAATGCGGCCGCCGAATTTGTCGAGACTCTCGGACGCACCGAACACGGCCACCGAGCGCGGATGCAGAATGCGATCGATGGAAACGCGCGGTGCCACGCCACGCTCGGCGCGGTGCGCCGTATGCAGAATCACGATCTTGTCATTCCGATAGTGGCGCGTGTCAGACGCCTTTGAACACCGGTGTGCGCCGTTCGCGGAAAGCGGCTTTCCCCTCCTGGAAATCCTGCGAGGCGTCGTTCGCCTCGGCCCAGCGCGTCTCTACTGCATGCGCCGCCGGCGGTGAGAGCCAGTATTGCGCGCGCACGGATTCCTTGATGGCGCGGAAAGTGATGGGCGCACCGCCGGCAACGCGTGCGGCCACTTGCGCGATTTCGGCGTCGAACTCGTCATCGGCAATCACGCGAGTCACGAGGCCCACCTCCATCGCCTTCTCCGCCGACATGTCTTCGCCGAGGATCAGCATGTCCAGCGTGCGATTGCGTCCGATGTAATGGACCAGCCGCGTGAGGCTCATGCCCCAGGACGGGACCACGCCGATATAGGCATCACCGGTACGGAACTTCGCCGTCGTCGATGCGATGCGCACATCGCAGGCCATTGCCAGCGCAAATCCGCCGCCGATGCACCAGCCGCGAAGCGCGCCGATGACGGGCTTCGGATGTGTCTCGATGCGCTCGAGAGCCGCGCGCCCGAGCGTACGGAAGCGGTCATTGCCGTGCGCCTGCGCACCCGTGCCCGAGAGGTCGGCGCCGGCGCAGAAAGCTTTGGTGCCGCCACCCGTGAGCACGATGCAGCGCGTCTCACCGCGTGCTTCGAGGGCATCCAGCGCGTGCAGCAGTTCCTCCAGTAGCTGCACCGTGACCGCATTGACCGGAGGACGGTCGAGCGTAATGCGCGATGCGCTGTCAATGTGCTCCACTTTGAGTGTTTCGTATCGCATCCCTGCTCCCGGTTTACTCTCGCTGCCGTTACCCCGCCAGATCCCCGCCGCCACGCCGGCCCCAGCCCGCAAACGCGGCGCACAGGCCTGCTTGTGTCCTATCGAGTTTACTTAAATCGTTCGAAGATCAAGGTGCCACCGCGCATCCCGGCAAACGCGAATCCCGACAACAGTCGATGGCGGCAAACTTCACATCCCGGAAATTCAATGCGAAATACGCGCGGGCCGCATCCGCCGCCCGCGTTTGCCGGTAATTGTTACATGGTATTATGATTAGTATGACATGCACAATACTCCGGCGCGAATGCTGTGCCGACGCGGTGCGCGCCCGCGCAGCGCAGCCTGCCGCAAACAAATTCGATCTCACGCCAGGTCTCATCGCCGCGACGAGGCAGGCGACACTGCACGCAAGCCCCGCGGTGAGAATGTGGTGAGCCCACTCAGTCTGCTGCCGGAAATCGCCGACGCAAAAATTCGCCGGCGCGCAGTGGAATGCCTGCGCGAACGCAAGGTCGCGTTGCCCACTCTGAGCGAGCTCGCCGATCCTGACCTCATCCCGGACC
>JANNPG010000507.1:0-6124 GCA_031399805.1 Betaproteobacteria bacterium
AGCATTAACTTACTTCGGGAGGAAACCATGCAATACGTATTGCGGAATATTCTGGGCATGCTGGCCGTGCTGGCGCTCGTCACCGGTTGTGCGACAACGCCGAGCCCCAGTGCGGGCAAGAGCGGCAGCATTGAAGTATGGTGGCTGGGGCAGTCGGCGATGCGCATCACGACGCCGACCGGCAAGGTCATCATGATCGATCCGTGGATTCTGGGTAATCCGAAGACACCGGCGCAATACAAGAACCTCGATGCACTGGGCAAAATCGATCTGATTCTCGTCACCCATGCTCACGGCGACCATCTGGGCGATGCGGTCGCGCTGGCGAAGAAGCACAATGTACCGGTGTGGGCGACCGCCGGTCTTAACCAGCAGTTGCAGACGCTGGGAGAGCTGCCAGCCGCGCTGTCGCCGCGCATGAACAAGGGCGGCACGATCACGCCGTTTCCCGGGGTGAAGATTACGCAAACCCACGCCGAGCATAGCTCGGAGATGCTGTGGACCGACCCGGCGACCAAGAAGCAGCACACACTCGTCGGTGGCGAACCGGTCGGCTTCATCATCGAGCTTGAGAACGGCTTCAAGATCTACCACATGGGGGACACCGGTCTTTTCGGTGATATGAAGCTGATCGGCGAATACTACAATCCGGATCTCATCATGATGCCGATCGGCGGGCATTTCGTGATGGACCCGAAAGACGCAGCCAAGGCCACCAAGGAGTATCTGCGGCCGAAATATGTGATCCCGATGCATTACGGCACGAACCCATTCCTGACCGGCACACCGCAGGAATACATCGACGCGCTGGGCGGCTTTCCGGTCAAGGTGTTCCCGATCAATCCGGGCGACAAACTGAGATTTTGATCCCGTGGGCGGTCAATCCGGCAGGTGCCGGGATGACCGCTGCATCGTGCATGTAATGGACGGCAACTGGAAATTGATGGGTGATTATGTTCCTGCAGAGAAGTATCGCGTTTAGCGCGTTTCTGGCATTGACGGTCGCCGCGTTCGCTCCGGCGCATGCGGTCGATGACAATCTGAAAACCGGCGGCCCGTACGTGCCGACCCCGCAGGTCGTCGTCGATCACATGCTGCGCATGGCCGGCGTCAACGAGAACGACTACGTCATCGATCTGGGGTCGGGTGACGGCGTCATCGTGCTCACTGCCGCGCGCCTGTTCAAGGCGAGCGGCATGGGCGTCGATATCGATCCCGATCTCGTCAAGCTCTCGAACGCGAGCGCGCAAAAGCTCGGCGTCGCGGCGCGCGTGCGTTTCGTCCAACAGGACGTTTTCAAGACCGATCTGAGCAAGGCGTCCGTGCTCACGCTGTATCTGCTGCCAGCGATGATGATGAACCTGCGCACCAAGTTATTTAACGAACTCAAGCCCGGCACGCGCGTGGTATCGCATGACTACCACTTCGGCGAATGGTCGCCGGACGATTCCATCGGGTTGGACGTCCCGGAAAAGGAATACGTGACCGGGGTGTCGCGCGCGAACGTTATGTTGTGGTATGTGCCGGCCCGGATCGCCGGCACATGGGAAATCAAAGTCGCGGGCGGCGCAACCTACGAACTCGCGCTCAGGCAGCGATTCCAGGTGGTCGACGGGACGGCATCCAGCGCCGGCAGGCAGGTCAAGCCGCAATATCTGACGTTACGCGGCAATGACTTCAATTTCGTGCTGCCGGACGGTAAAGGTGTGTCGCGTTTTTCCGGGCGCACGAACGGCGACGCGATGGAGGGCACGGTTGAATTGCCCGGCGCGAAAGCGCCAGCGCGCTGGACGGCGACGCGCACGGTCGCGGGGAAAGTGGTTACCGAGTAGGTCGTTGCGCGTTGCGCGAGAAAGCGCAGGGGATTGCAGTCTTAATCGCGTAGCGGTACGAAGGCGTAGGCGGGCGGGTCCCATCACGCCGCCGGCGCGGTCCGCTTGTGCGCGGGTTGGAGGCGGTAATCGAAGGGGTCAATTCACGAAAAACGCCGCCGGTAGCGCTTCGATCACGTGACGGCGGTTGATCATCTGGCTGGCGGCGAGGTCCATCGCCACCGGGTTGTTGGCGTCGGTGATCAACCGCCCGTGAGCGAGCAGGCGCTGGTCGAGAGGGATGGGGTTGTGCAGCATCGCCGACAGGGTGTTGAGATGCCGCGCCGGCACGTGCGCGAGGTCGTCGCCGGCCGGCGCCGGCAATGAAATGCCGCGGGCAACGACGAAGCTGTTGATGTGCTGGGCGACGCCGTAATCGGGACGATAGAGCGTGATGAACGGCAGCTCGCTTTTGAGCGTGGTCAAAAAATGTGCGTACGCGCGCGGCTGGTCGAGGTCGGCAAACGTGTTGAATACCGCAATGCCGTCTGCGCCCAGACAGTGTTTCAGATCGCGGAAAAAGTCCCGCGTGACCAGATAATCGGGCACGCCATCGCCGTGAAAGAGATCGACGATCACGACATCGTAGCCGCCCCGGCACGAACGCAAAAAAGTACGCGCGTCCGCTTGCTGCATGCGCACTTTCCGCGGATCGACGCCGAATATTTCGGTCGCCGCGCGCAGCGAGGCGGAGTCGATGTCGACGGTGGTGACGTCGACGCCGCGGCCCGCCAGGCGCATCGGCACCATACCGGCGCCGATGCCGAGCACCAGCGCCGTGCGCATATCGGGGCGGTAGGCGAAGGACAGCGCTTCCAGCGCGTAGGTATACATCGATAGCGAGCGGTTGCTCGCGCCGACGACGTTCTGCACGAGGCCGTCCTGGAAATACATGCGCGTGAAGGGCTCGTTGTCGCGCGGCCCGCTTTTCAGAATCTTGACGGTGCCGAACGACGAACGGTAAACCGTGTCCACGGTCCACGCGGCGCCGTTATAGCTGGCGGGCCACATGCGCGCCGTGTAAGCGTCCGCGCCGCCCAACATTCCAAGCGCGGCGGCGAGCGCGATTCCCGCGGTGACGGCGAGTCGTTTGCGCCCGGCGCGCTTCAGCGCACCGCCCGCTAGCATGACCAGCGGCAGTGCCGCAAGGACAGCCGCCACGACCAGCGCCGCCGCGAAGTTGCTCAAGTACTGGATCAGCCCGAACGCGGTCACGATGACGCCGGCCACCGAACCGATGGTGCTGACGAAAAACACGCGCCCCGCGCCGGCATCGGCAAGTTCGCTGCGTGCCGCCGATTCGCGCAGCAGGATGGCGACCAGCAGCGGGTTCATGGCGGACGTCACGAACAGCGGCACGAACAGCAGCACAGAGCACGCGATGAATGCGCCGAGCACGAGATCGAGTCGCGCGAGCCGGTAAAAAAGATAGGGATAGACGAGGCAGGCGGCGACTATCGCGATCGCCGCCAGCGCCGGCATCAGCGCGAACAGGGATAGGAGCTTGTCCGGGTTGGGCGCGCGGCCTTGCCTGCCGCTCGCCAGCCGGCCGCCCTGCCAGTAGCCCGCGGCGAGCGATACCAGCGTGATCGAGAGTATGCCGCTCCAGATATAAAGACTCACGCCGAAGTAGGGCGTCAGGATGCGCGACGCCAGAAGTTCGAGCGCGAGTATCGCGGCGCCGGTGGTAAAAATGATCGCTTGCAGCATGTCGTGGAGGGTTAGCGGTCGGGTATAATAATGGCGCGTTTGTGTGGGCTATCAACAACGCGGTCACGCGGTCGGTTTCGAGTTTGAACGTCCGCGAAATTTACCAGACTTCATCCGCCGATGCGAGCGCGCTGCGCGAT
Organism: Betaproteobacteria bacterium; assembly: GCA_031399805.1. Classification (GTDB taxonomy): domain Bacteria; phylum Pseudomonadota; class Gammaproteobacteria; order Burkholderiales; family SG8-41; genus PALSA-1004. Next base: position 3,722 of record JANNPG010000507.1, read on the forward strand.
AAGCGCGCGGCGGCGGTGCATCGTGCACCTTGAGCAGGGAGGGATCATGGATCGATTGGATGGTGGGCGTATCCTGCGTGCAGCGCTCGTTGCGTGCGCGGGACTGATGAACAACGCGGCGGCGGCCGAATCGAGCGTGCCTTATGTGCCGACACCCCAGGTGGTGGTCGACCGCATGCTGCAAATGGCCAAGGTTACCGCGCAGGACTACCTGATCGACCTCGGTTCGGGCGACGGCCGCATCGTCATAACGGCGGTGAAAAAATACGGCGCGCGCGGTTTCGGCGTCGATTTGAATCCCGTGCGCATCAAGGAAAGCGTCGAGAACGCGGCCAAGGCCGGCGTCAGCGAGCGGATCGCGTTTCATCAGCGCAACCTGTTCGAGACCGATTTGTCGGACGCAACCGTGATCACGATGTATCTGCTGCCGCGCGTGAATCTCGATCTGCGGCCGAAGCTGCTCGAACTCAAACCCGGCACGCGCATCGTATCCCACGATTTCTCGATGGACGACTGGAAGGCGGACGAGTTGGTGAACCTCGAAGTGGACGACAAGTACGGCTCGGGCGGCGGTTCCGGCACGAGCACGATTTATTTCTGGGTGGTGCCGGCACGGGTGACCGGGCCCTGGCAGTGGCAGTCGAACGTGGCGGGCAAGCCCCAGTCGTACGAGATGGTGCTCGAGCAGAATTTCCAGACGATTTCCGGTGTGGTGCGCGCCGGCGGACGCAGCGTCAAGCTGCAGGATGCGAAGTTGCGCGGCGATCAGATCAGCGGGAGCTTCACGGCAGAGATCAACGGAGCCGCGTTAAAGCATGAGTTTTCGGGCCGCGTGGCGGGCGGCAGCATTGAGGGCAGCGTGAAACTGACGGGCAGCCGCTCGCAGAGGCAGGTCGAATGGAGCGCAGCGCGCGGCAACAAGAGCAGTCGGTCAATCGAAACCGTGCGCGTCGCGGGGGTGATTCAATAGCATGAAAGGTGAAAGGTGAAAGGTGAAAGGTAAGAACAAGGATGAAGGCGGAAGGATGAATGAAATCCTTTTCGGCGTTTATCGGCGTTTATCGGCGGCTAATGAGTGGTTTAAGTTTTGGAGATGGGTTCTGAATATGGATTTAGCAGTGTTTTCCAATGTGCGTCGCGCCAGCGCAATCGCGGCCGGTTTGGCCTTGCTGGCCGTGTGTCCGGTGACTGCGCAGGACTTCGGCGACACGCCTTACGTGCAGACGCCGCAAAACGTGGTCGATCGCATGTTGCAGGTCGCGCGGGTCGGTCCCGGTGATTACGTGATCGATCTGGGTTCGGGCGACGGCCGCATGGTCATCACGGCGGCGCAGAAATACGGCGCGCGCGGTTTCGGCGTCGATCTCGACCGGCGGCTGGTCGAACTCGCCAACCGGCACGCCGCCGACGCGGGTGTCGCCGACCGCGTGGCTTTCTACGAGCGCGATCTCTACGACACGGATCTCAGCGGCGCGAGTGTCGTCACAATTTATCTGCTGCCCGAAGTCAACCTGATGGTGCGGCCGAAGCTGCTCGCCACGCTTAAAGCCGGCACGCGCGTCGTATCGCACGATTACAACATGGGCGACTGGCCGCCTGACGAGCAAATGGTGCTTGATGCGCCCGACAAGACGGTCGGCCGCGACAAAAAAAGCAAGGTGTTCTTCTGGGTGGTGCCGGCCAACGCGGCAGGCAAATGGCGCTGGGAATTGCCGTTAGCGGGCAAGACCGCCGTATTCAACCTGAATGTCACGCAGAATTTCCAGATGATCAACGCCGGCATCACCGTGGATGGCGTGGCGTGGCCGGTGGAGAACGCGCGCTTGCGCGGCGCGGACATCAGTTTTGCGGCCAGCGATCCGCGCGACAAGACACGCTATGAGTTCACGGGACGCATCGACGGCCAGGCCATCGCCGGCGCGGCGCGGGTCGCCGGTCCGCGCGCACAACGACAGCTCGAATGGGATTCCGCGCGCACCGAGTCCGGCAGCCCTGCGCATGCCGCGCTGAAAAAACCGACCATGCAAGAATTGCAGAAGGCGCAGTAGATGACGCTGCGCGAACGGTTGCGCCGTGTTGTGCTTGCGACGGCCGTTTGCCTTGCTGCGCCCGCCGCGAACGCGCAGTTCATCTACGACGTGCCGTACGTACCGACGCCGCATGTGGTGGTCGAGGAGATGCTGCGCCTTGCCAACGTGGGACCGGCTGATTTTGTGATGGACCTGGGCTCCGGCGACGGCCGCATTTTGATCGCCGCGGTGCAGAAATTCGGCGCGCGCGGCGTCGGCGTCGACCTTGATCCGGAACGCATTGCCGAGAGTGTTTACAACGCGCAGGTCGCGGGAGTGACCGACCGGGTGACATTCCTGCGCCAGGACTTGTTCAAGTTCGACATCACCGATG
>JANNPG010000582.1:0-14172 GCA_031399805.1 Betaproteobacteria bacterium
GTGCCGTGTCTACGTGTCGCGCTCGGTGATATGCGAGTTCTGCGGCAACCAGCGCTCGATCAAGGGTTCGCAGGAAGGCCTGCAAGAAACGCATTACGACGACCTGATCAATTTTGAGAAGTCGGTCAAGTACGACGATCGCCAGAAGGCCGCACTCGCCTACGCCGAAGCGATCACGTGGCGGCTCGAAACCGACGATGCGTTCTGGGAGCGCATGTACAAACACTTCGGCGAACCCGAGCTCGTTGAACTCGGCTGCGCGATCGGGCTCACCATGGGGCAGCAAAGCTGGCTGCGCCTCTTGAACATCGAGCATCACCAGGTCATGCCCGGCACCGGTGCCTCGATGGCGCCGGGGTTCGAGACGCCGGAAGCGCTGGCCAAGTCCAAGGCGTCGCCGGATTACTGGGCGAAGAAACCCGCCGACCCGAAAAAGAACGCGGCGTAAGCGCACGGTTCAGGTGATTGGTCTTACTGTGTCAGAAAAACAGATTCCCTCCCCCTTGATGGGGGAGGGCTAGGGTGGGGGTGAGAATTATCAGTACGCAACGTATTCGCCCCCATCCCGACCTTCCCCCGTCAAGGGGGAAGGAGTCCTTTTGGAATTTTGTGACACCGCTGGATTAGATGATCCAGCAATGAGCGCGTTAGTCACCGACACCACGGCAGACCTGCCCGCCGGCAAGGTTTTTTATCGCGATTCCGGCGGCGCCGGCGTGCCGGTGGTTTTCCTGCACGCGGCTTCCGGCAACAGCCTGCTGTGGGAATATCAGATTCCCGCGTTCACCGCCGCGGGATTGCGCTTTATCGCGATTGACCATCGCGCCACCGCCCGCGGCAGTAACTCATCGGCGCTGATCGATGGCGTGCTGACGAAACTCAACGTCGACCGCTGCCATCTGCTTGGCACTGCCGCCGGCGGCGGTGCTGCCTTGCAATTCGCACTCGCGCATCCGGAAAAACTGCTAAGCCTGATTGTGGCCAACAGCATCGGCTTCGTGCTCGACAACGACTATCTGGAGATGAGCAACCGCATCCGACCCGCTGCGTATTTCAATCAACTGCCGGTGGATTTCCGGGAACTGGGGCCATCGTACCGTGCTGCCGATCCGGCAGGCGTCGCGCGCTGGCTGGCGTTTTCGGGCAAAGGACAGTCCAGTCCGGGCGCCGTGGCACAGGACGGCGGTAATGTGGAAGTGATGTGGGCCGGGCTGGAAAGTCTAAAAGTGCCGACGCTGCTCATGACGGGCGACGCCGATCTTTACACGCCCCCCGCGGTGCTGCGCATGTTCGTCGCACGCATTCCACACGCCGAGTCGGCGGTCATTGCCGAAACCGGTCATTCCTCCTACTGGGAAAGCCCGCAGGAATTCAACCGCACAGTGCTCGCGTTCATCCGCAAGCACTGCGTGGCAGGGAGGCTCTGAACAAGTCTGATTTCGTCATTCCGGCGTAGGCCGGAATCCAGTGCATTCAAGCGTCTGGACACCGGCTTACGCCAGCGTGACGAACTTAATCGTAGTTTCGCTCAAGCAGCCTTAAGCTTGCCGCCGCGCGCGGCAACCAGGCCCGGCACGCGCGAAGCGCGCACGTAGACAAAACCGTCGAACAGGCGGCGCTGGGTGCGGAAGAACGCGCCCTGCTCGGCAAACCACACGCCGTTGATTTTCTGCACCGAGGCGGCGACGACCAGCACGCCGGACGGCATCGCGATTCTGATCGGCGTATCGGCATCCGTCGTGGCGCGCGTTAACTCGTGCACGAGGCTGCCTTCGAGGCGCGCCGCGACCGCCATGCACAACGACACCGTCAGCGGCAATGCGCGATGCGGCTGGCCGTTGGACAGCATGCGGCCGGTCAGATCGACGCTGTCGCCCCTGATCGTCTCGCCGGACAACGACGGCGCATCCTGCGGTCCGGATACAAAACCGACGAACGGCACGACACGCTTTTTTTCGGCGTCCGCCGCGTCCTTGCCGATGCCCATCGCGATCGAAGCCGCGATGCGTATCCTGGCGAGCTTCGCCAGCAGTTCGGTGGATGCGTCGAGCGCCTCCGGCATCTCGATGCCGGTCAGGCCGAGATCCGCTGCATGCAGAAAACAGCAGGCGTTGGCGGCATCGACGAGCGACGCGCGTATTTTGCCCACGCCCGGCACGTCCAGCGTGTCGATCACGTTGCCCGTCGGCAGCAGCTTCCCGGTGGTGGCGCCGCCGGGCTCGCGAAATTCGAGTTTCACGGGCGACCCGGTACCAGACACGCCCGGAATCACGAGATCGCCATCCACCGCGGACTGCCCGTCGTCGAGCGCGAAGCGCGCGTGGATGATTTTTTTCGTATTCGTGTTGTGCACACGCACCAGCGCCTCCGCGCCGGCAACCTTGACCAATCCCTCGTCCACCGCGAACGGCCCCATCGCGGACGACATATTGCCGCAGTTGCCGCTGTAATCGACTTTCGCCTCCTTCACCTGCACCTGCGCGAACGTGTAATCGATGTCGGCGTCCGGGCGCGTCGGCGCGCCGACGATGCAGACCTTCGAGAGCGAAGAAATGCCGCCGCCCATGCCGTCCAGCTGCCGCCCGTAGGGATCGGGGCTGCCGATAGCGGCGAGAAAAATTTCGTCCCACTGCGCGCGGTCGCGCGGCAGGTCGCGCTCGTGTAGCACGACGGCATTGCTCGTGCCGCCGCGCATGAATGCCGCCGGAATCCTGAATTGCTTCATGCTTATTCTCCTTGCACCATTGGTACTAAGATCGCGTTTCAAAATGGGAGATACGTCATCTCCGTGGCAATGCAATCGTCCCACCAGGGGACTTCCTGCGGGGCGTCCCCCGAGGGGACTTCCTGCGGGGCGTAGCGCAGGCGAGTCGCCTGCGCTACCCTCATTTTGAAATGCACTCTAAATAGTCCGCGTTAAGCTCCCCGATGGTCGGACAACCGAGCAGCGCCATTACGCGGTCGACCTCGGTGCGCAATATGCCGATCGCGTGGGCGGCGCCCGCCTCGCCCCCGGCCGTTATGCCGTAGAGCGTGGCGCGTCCGACGAAGGCCATGTCGGCGCCGAGCGCCAGCGTCTTCACAATGTCGGAGCCGCGGCGTATGCCGCTGTCGACCATCAGCGTGAAACCCCTGCCCACCGCGGCGCGTATGGCCGGCAGCGCCTCGATCGGCGACAACGCGCCGTCGAGCCCGCGCCCGCCGTGATTTGAAATGAATACGCCGTCGGCGCCGTTTTCCGCCGCCAGCAGCGCGTCGTCGGCGCGCATGATGCCTTTCACCAACAGCTTGTGCGGCCACAGTGCACGCAGCCAGCGAAAATCCTCCCAGTTGAGCGCTTCGCGGCGCGCGCGGAATTCGCCTATCGGTTTGGCGATGATCCTGCCGCCGACGTTGGTGTCGAGGTTCTGAAACCGCGGCACGCCTGATTCGATCAGCGTGCGCATGAAGACGTTGCACAACCAGTTCGGATGCAGCGCGCCGTCGATCATATTGCGCAAATTGAGTTTGAACGGGATATTGAACCCGTTGCGCTGGTTGTATTCACGGTTGGGTTGCACCGGCAGATCGGTAGTGACGATCAGCGCTTCATAGCCGGCATGCAGCGCGCGCGTGACCAGCGCCTGTGCGGCGTCGCGGTCCTTCGACATGTACAACTGGAACCATAGCGTGCCGCCCGCCGCTTCCCGCGCGACTTTTTCCAGCGGCTCGAACGACGCGGTGGACAGCACGAACGGGATGCCCGCTTCCCGCGCGGCGCGCGCCAGCGCGATGTCGGCAGCGTATCCGTAGAGGCCGGCCGCGCCGGTCGGCGCGATGCCGAACGGGCAATTGAACCTCCTGCCGTACACGCTTACCTGTTGCGAACGGCCCGCGACGTTGACGAGCGTGTGCGGGCGGAAACGAATGCGCTCGAATACGGCACGATTGTTGCTGAGCGACACGTCGTCCTCGACGCCGCCAGCGAGAAACTCGTATGCGACGCGCGGCAGGCGCTTCTTCGCGATGCGGTGCAGGTCTTCGATATTCAGTGCGGCGCGATACGACATGACAGGGAAATTCGCAACAAACGAGGTTCGGAGTATAGCAAAGCCCTCTCGCGCGCGCGGGCGTGGGTTACAGCGGCGCGCAGATTCGCTACAATGCGGGTTCCGTTACTATCGAGCTTTATATAACGTCGTTACATCGCTCGCGCCCTCACCCCCAACCCCTCTCCCGGAGGGCGAGGGGCGCGTCGCGCGAAATCGGATCGTCATCCGGTTTCGTAATCTTACATAGGAGACCCTCGCATGAAACCCGTCGCCGGAAAATCCAACGTCACGCGCCTGCGTCCGGCCGCGAAACCGAGATTAAAAGCCGTGCGCAATCGCATCGACTCCCCCGAATGGCAGGCGCGCGTCGACCTCGCCGCCGCCTACCGGCTCACCGCGCTCATGGGCTGGACCGACTTGCTCGGCACCCACATCTCGTGCCGCGTGCCCGGCACCCACGACCAGTTCCTGTTGAATCCCTACGGTATGCTGTTCGAGGAAATCACCGCGTCGTCCTTGATCAAGGTCGACGTCGACGGCAACAAGCTTTCCGAATCGCCGTATAACGTCAATCAGGCCGGTTTCACGATCCATAGCGCGATCCACATGGGCAATCACAACGCCGACGCCGTCATGCATTTGCATACCGCTTACGGCGTGGGCGTTTCGACCCAGAAACAGGGCTTGCTGCCGGTTACGCAGATGGCGCTGACCGCGTTGAATCTCGTGCGCTATCACGATTACGAAGGTGTGGCTTTCGATCTGACCGAGCGCGAGCGCCTGGTCAAGTCGCTCGGCGACGGCGGCATGCTGATCCTGCGCAACCACGGCACGCTGACGGTGGGTGCCACGATCGGCGAGATGTTCCACCGCATGTACCGGCTCGAGCGCGCGTGCAAGTTCCAGATCCACGCGATGACAGGCGGCGCCGAATTGAATCCGCTGCCGCGGGAGATTGTCGACCACGCGATTGACCAGGGCCGGCAGATTTATGCCAAAGGCGGCCAAGCGGAAGGCGGCAAGCTGGTGTGGGCCGCGATGAAGCGGAAACTCGACCGCGACGACCCCGGCTACGCGGTCTAGCCGCATATCGACACTGGCACCGCACGCCACGCTTGCCATTTTGTTCGGTGTGGCTTGCGCGGCTGCGGCGCAAACCCCGTACCCTGCCAAGCCGGTCCGTTTCGTGGTGCCGTTCCCGCTGGGTGGCCCGCTCGACATCGTTGCGCGCGCGGTCGGCCAGGAACTCGGCAAGAGCTGGAGCCAACCGGTCATCGTCGACAATCGTCCCGGCGCGACGGCGGATCAGGGCGCGTTATAAAACAAGGGGAATACCTCCCCTCATACACCCCTATTCATGGTCTGTCGCAGAACAATCTGCGACAGACTTCAGTTTCCCGCCACCGGCCTACGCGCCGCTCGCGGAACCCGCGAGCCTGCCGATGTGCGCGCGGACGAGGCCGATGTGGCTGCGCAGCGTGTACATCTGTTCGTGGTACGCGAGCGGAATCCGCATCTGATTGACGCGTTCCTCAATCTTGTCAAGGCGCGACAGATAATCGCCCGCTTTGCCTGCGGACGGTTGATCGATGACTTCATTTTCCAGAAATTTGAGTTCGCCGTACTGGCGATAAATGCGCGAGCGGATGCGCCAGTTGTATAACGTCGGCAGCAGGCGGACCATCGGAATGACGAGCGCGATGATGGGCACCAGCAGCACGATCATGCGATCGACGAAATTCGCGGCCCAGAACGGCAGGTAACGCTGCAGGAACGGCGCGCCCGACTTGTAATAACGCGCCGCCTCGTCATTCATCGGAAAATCCACTTCCTTCACGGACGGAAACTCATGCGCGCGCTGGAAGAGCCCCGGCGCGCCGTGGACTTCAGTCGCCGCCGCCGCCAATAACCCGGCGATTGCCGGATGCAGATCGTCGCGCGCGACGAGATTGGCGGTCGTCGCGATCAACTGCACGTCGTGCGGCGGAATATTGAGCTTCAAGTCGATGCCGCCCTTGGGCAGCACGATGGCAGACAACTGCGGGAAGTGCCGCGTATAGGCCTCCGCGTAGCTGAAGCTGACTAATTGCACGCGGCGGTCGCGCAACAACGCATTGACGGCCTTCGACATCGGCGACGCGACCAGTATGACCACGTCGGCGCGCCCCTGTTGCAATGCATTGACTGCGGCCTCGCCCGTAAGATCGGCCGCCGGACCGTGCGGAATCGGAATCCCGCTCGCAACCAGCAATGCCGCGGCGAGCCGGCGCGTGCCGCTGCCCGGCGGGCCGATGGCGAAGCGGCGGCCTTTCAACTGCGTCAGCCGCTCTATCCGCGTGCCCAGCCTGTGAAAGACCCACACCGGTTCGTAATACATGCTGCCGAGGGATACCAGATCCGGCGCGTCTTCCGCGTTGCCGATCCCGCCGTGGATAAAGCCGAAATCGACATCGGAATTCTCGTCCTGGAGCAGGTGGTAATTCTCAACCGACCCGGAGGTGGAGCGTATTTCAAGTTCGATGTCATTGCGCTCCAGCACCTCGCCGTAACGCTTGGCAAACGCAAAATAGGCGCCGTCTTCCGTGCCCGTCACTATCACGACGTTGCGCGGCGGAGCGGGCTTGACGAACTGGACCGCGAACGCAAATCCAATCACGACGAGCAGGAGCGCCGGCCACCATGCGAGCAGCATATCGCGTATTGAAATGCGCTCGCCGCGAACGGGCATGCGGAACATTTTTGGCTTGGGTGGAGCACTCATCATAAAATGCCTGGGTGACCGGGTTTCACGCCTACGGCGGCGTGCCGTTCAACGGTAAATTCAAAGATACCGCACGCCCCGGGCGATAAGCATGATACAAGAAGAATAGTCCCGAAACACACCGACAATCCGCCATGCACCTGATAGTCCTCCTCAACGTCATCATCCACGGCTGCCTGACGGGCAGCCGCGTGGTGATGTCGCTCTTCGCCATCGATCTGGGCGTCAATGCGTTTTCCATCGGCATCATGGTCGCACTTTATTCGGCAACCCCGCTCTTGCTCGGCGTGACAGCGGGCCGGGTGACCGACCGCTACGGCGTGCTCCCGCCGATGATTTTCGGCGCGGTGCTGTGCGGTTGCGGTCTCATGCTGCCCTATCTATGGCCGCAGGTCGCGGCACTTTATCTTTCCGCCGCGGTGATCGGTACCGCGTTTGTCTTCTATAACGTCGCCGTGCAGAATCTCACCGGCGCGTGGGGCCCGCGTGAAGATCGCGCGAAGAATTTCAGCACGCTCTCGCTCGGCTATTCCATTTCCAGCTTCATCGGCCCGCTCGCGGTGGGTTATGTCATAGAATATTTCGGCTACACGCAGGCGTATCTGTCCCTGGGGGTATCCACCCTGGTCGCGGTCGCGATATTGCTGAGCTACCGCAAAATCCGCGAAGTCGAAACGCCGCAAGCCGCCGCGCACGCGCAAAGCGCGTTTTCGTTGCTGCGTCAGCCGGAGTTGCGCAAGGTGCTGATCACCGGCGCCATGGTCGTCACGGGATGGGACCTCTACATGTTCTACCTGCCGCTTTACGCGCATTCAATCGGCCTGGCACCTTCGACCATCGGCATCATACTCGGCACGTTCGCGGTGGCGACGTTCGTCGTGCGCTTCAGTCTGCCGCAACTGACCGCACGCTTTACGGCGCGCCGTGTGCTCGCGGTTTCGATGTTCTTCGGCGCCGCGATGTTCACCGTGTTTCCATTTGCGCAGAACGCGTGGCTGATCGGCGCGCTCTCGTTCGGCATCGGGCTTGCGCTGGGTTGCGGCCAGCCCATTACGTTGCTGATGAGCTACAACCGTTCGCCCACGGGACGCACCGGCGAGGTAACCGGCGTGCGCATGACGCTGAATCACTTCACGCATACCACGGTGCCGGTGGCGGCCGGCGCGCTGGGGTCGGCATTCGGCATGGCGCCGGTGTTCGTCCTGATCGCGTCGGTGCTCGCGGTCAGCGGCTACCTGAGCGGGACAATCAGGCGCACGGGTGAAACTGTGCCGCCCGTTTAGCGGGAGCGGCGCATGCAATGCGGGGAATTTATTCCCTAAACGACGCTCTGCTAAAGTCCTCAACCGTTCGCCCTGAGGTATCAAAGGGTGGACGCTATGTCCCGGTAAATTCGTTATCCGTGCCCTTCGATACCTCAGGACATGCTTCTATACATCAGCACGAACGGACTTATTCAAAGCTTGCTTACCCCTCGATCACGCCAATGCGGCGCTGCGTCCGGCTATGCGCCCGAACACCGCGCCCGACATGAGACCGGTGCCCAGCGGATAATTGTAGTGAAAAAGTCCGCCGACCATTTCGCCGCAGGTATACAGGCCCGGCATCGGCTTCCAGTCAGTCGCGACGACTTGCGCATCCCTGGTGATTTTCAGGCCGCCGAACGTGAACGTGATGCCGCCCGTGACCGGGTAGGCGACGTACGGCGGCGTGTCGAGTTTCTGCGCCCAGTTGGTCTTCGCCGGTTCGATGCCTTCCGTATGCATGCCGTCGAGCACGGTCGGATCGAACTTGCCGCCGCGTCCCGCTGCCGCGTTGTATTCGTTGAGCGATTTCATCGCCTGCAGGTGGTCGACCGGCAACTGCTTGACCAACCCCTCGAGGGTATCCGACTTGAACGGCACGCTGGTTGAATAGCGCGGCTCGAGCATCTCGAGCACCTTGCTGTCGAATATCTGGTAAATCAGGCTGCGCGGCTGCTTCAGGATCATCCCGCCGTACTTGGCGTAGGTGTACGAATTGAATTCCGCGCCCTCGTCGACCCAGCGCCTGCCCTCGACGTTGATCATCACCCCGTACGTATAAGAGAGCCGGTTGGTCTTGTCGGTCAGATCGCGGCGGCCGTAATCAGGCGCTTCGGCATTGATCGGCGTCGCATGACAGCCGCCCCAGTGTCCCCATGGCATGGCGCCGATATCCATCGCCATTTTCAGGCCCTCGCCGTAGTTGAAATTGGATCCGCGCACCTTGGCGTGATCCCACGGGTCGCCAAGATAAAGCCGGCGCCACGCCGGATTGGTTTCGAAACCGCCCGCGGCCAGCACCACCGCTTTCGAGGCGAGCGTGGCGATGCCGTCCGGCCCGCGCGCCACCACACCGTTCACGCGGCCGCTCTCGCCCTGCGTCAGCCGCATCGCGTTGGTGTCGTAGCGAATCTCGATGCCCATCGCCTCGGCGGTTTCAAACCACGTCTGCGACAGCCCCACGCCTTCGTGCACGGTGCGCACGATGGGGCCTTTCGGCCACTTGATCTTGCCGCCGATGCGAACACCCATGACCGAATGCGCGAGTTCGAAATGCATGCGCCCCTTGTCCTGGATCCAGCACATCGTGTCGTACGATTGATCGATCAGGATGGTCGATAACTCCGGATCGCTGCGCCCGTTGGTGACGCGCATCAGGTCGTCGCGAAAGGCTTCCTTCGAATAGCTTCCGACGCCGGCGTGAAAGCCCGGATATTTTTCCTCGGCATCCGGCACGAAGCGATCGAGCTCCTTCACGTCGTTAAACACATGCCGGAATATGGCGCCGCTGAAATGCGTGTTGCCGCCGCGCTGCGCTTTGGGCGCTTTCTCGAGTACCACGACGCGCTTGGCGCCGTGTTCCGTGGCCGACACCGCCGCCGCAAACGCCGCATTGCCGCCGCCCACCACAATTACGTCAAAATCACTCATCTGTAGCCTCCGCTATGACCGTGCGATCGAAAATTAGCTTGCTTGCATCCATTTGTATACAATAGTATACGAAATAGGATTTCCGCGTCAACCCGCGAATTCGGAAATTGAATCAAGAAGGGTTTGATATGCAACCAGCCAGATTGAAAGCGCCGCCCGCCGCCCGCGCTGCCGGTGGAGTCCCGCTCGCCGAGCGCGTGTATGCCGAACTCAAGAAAGCCCTGCAAACCGCACGCTTCGAGCCGGGCGACCGAATTCGCGAGGAGGCCGTTGCCAGCTGGCTCAAGGTCAGCCGCACGCCGGTGCGCGAGGCGCTGCGCCGCCTCGTATCGGACAACCTCCTGGTCCTTACCGAGCACGGACTGGCGGTACCCCACCTGAATCGGGATCAGATTTTCGAACTCTATGCGATGCGCGAAGTCCTCGAGGGCGCCGCCGCAACGCTGGCGGCCCAGCACGCTTCCGCTGCCGAGGTGGATTTTCTTAACCAGATCCTGCGCGAACAGGCCGCCGCCAAGAACGACGCCGGGCGGTTGCTGGCGATCAACAAGGAGTTGCACGGCTGCCTCTATCGGGCCGCCAATAACCGCTACCTGGTCAGAACGCTGCAATCGCTGCAGGACGAGCTCGAACAATTGCGCGGAACGACTTTCTCATGGCCGGGACGGCCGAAAGAAGCGCTCACGGAACACCGGGCCATCGTGCAGGCAATTGAACGTCAGGATGCGCGCGCGGCGGAAACCGCGGCGCGCCTTCATGTGCGCTCGGCCTTGCGTTTAAGGCTGTTGATCATGCGTCAAGGCGACGACCCGCCGCCGGCACGGGATTTAAAGGCGAAGCGGCGCCCCGCGCCGTCAAAATGACATCCCGGCGGCATCAATTTACAATACCCCATTGAATCCGCGTCGCGTGACGGCATTTTCGCCTTTCACAGCCGCGCTGCGCACCCTTTCCGAGGAGAACCCGCATGAACTATGACCGTCGTGCCGTTTCAGCACCGACCCGCGAAGTAGCCAACTGGATTAGCGAACTGACTTACGACGCCCTGCCGCCGCGCGCGCGCGAAGTCGTGCGCATCGCGATACTCGACACCCTTGGCGCGGGTGTTTACGGATTCGAGACGCCATGGGCGCAAATGCTGCTGGCGTGGGCGCGCCGCGGCGGCAACGCGGGCGAAGCGACGGTGTGGGGCGAAACCAAAGCATCGTTGCGCACCGCCGACGCGGCGATGGTGAACGGCACCGCGTCGCACGCATTCGAACTCGACGATTATCACAACGCCAAGCTGCATCCGGGCGCGGTGGTGGTGCCCGCGGCAATCGCCATGGCGGAAAAGCTGAACAGCAGCGGCGCCGAGCTCGTCACCGCAATTGCCGCGGGTTATGAAGTCATGATCCGCACGAGCCTTGCGCTCAACCCGTCCGCGACGCGCCTGCGCGGCTGGCACCTGACCGGCGTATGCGGCCCGTTCGGCGCCGCGGCCGCCTGCGCGTCATTGCTGAAGTTGAATACCGAGCAATGCGCGTGGGCGCTCGGTCTTGCCGGCACGCAGGGCGCCGGACTGTGGGCGTTCAACGCCGATGGCACGATGAGTAAACGCCTGCACGCAGGCAAGGCCGCGCATGCGGGTGTACTCGCCGCCGAGCTCGCGCGGGTGGGATTCACCGGGCCGACACAGATTTACGAATACGCGGACGGCGGCGTGCTGAAGGCATTCTCCGATGCATCCGATCCGGCGCCTCTCACCAAAGACCTCGGCAGCGTCTATCACCTCGACCAGACGTCGATCAAGCCGTATTCGTGCTGCGGCAGCACGCATTCGTATATCGATGCCGCGCTCGCGCTGCGCAAGAAACTCGGCGCGCCGTGGAACACGCTATTGCCGGTGCGCGTGGGCACCAGCAAGGTGGTCGATGTGCAATGCGGTTTCGACTACGCGCCGTCGAGTGCCCTTAACGCGCAGATGAGCCTGCGTTATGTTGTTGCCGCCGCACTGGTCGACGGCCAGGTGCTGCCGGCGCAATTCAGCGCCGCGAAAATGGCCGACCCCGCACTTGTCGCGCTTGCCAACCATATCGAACTCGTGCCCGACCCCGCGCTGGACAAGCTCTACCCGAAAGATTTTGCGGGCTGGGTCGCAGCCTCGCACAATGACCAGTGGGAACGCGTCGATGTCCTGAACCCGACCGGCTCCGTACATGCGCCGATCGATGCCAGGGGCATCACCGCGAAATTTCGCGGCATCAATCCGGACCTGCCGGCTGACCGGATCGCCGCGGTCGCGCTCGACATCGAACGGCACTCCGTGCGCGAACTGCTCGGATTGCTGTGCAAGCCGCGCGCCTGACCGATCGGTCGTCTTTCACGCACTTCGGCTGATTACTCCCCAAAAGCACATTTCAAAATAAAGGTAGCGCAGGCGACTCGCCTGCATTCGTTGACGGAGCAGGCGAGGTCGCCTGCGCTACACGTGTCTATGGCATCGGGGAACCTCATTTTGAAACACACTCTAAGGAACATCATGGATAACAAGACGCTCGTCGTCACCGCAACCGCGCTCGCCATCGCGCTTGCCGCCGGTCATGCATCGGCGCAAAAAAAGGACAACCAATATCCGACCAAGCCCGTCCGGTTAATCGTCCCGTTTGCACCAGGCGGCGGCACCGACATCGTCGCGCGCGCGATGGCGCAGAAGCTGACCGAAGCGCTGGGACAATCCGTAATAGTCGACAACCGCGCGGGCGCCGGCGGGACGATCGGCGCCGAGACGGCGGTGCGCGCCGCGCCCGACGGCTACACCCTGGCCATGGTGTCCGGCAGCTATGCCGCCAATGCCGCGATTTTCAAGCTGCCCTACGATCCGGTCAACGACATCACGCCGATCTCGCTGATCGGCGAAACCGGCTTCATGGTCGCGCTGCATCCCGGCGTGCCGGCCAAAACCATCAAGGAACTGATCGCGCTCTCGAAGGCCAAGCCCAACAGCCTCAATTATGCATCCACCGGCACCGGCGGCATCACTCATCTCGCGACCGAACTTTTCGACCTGATGGCCGGCACGAAGATGACGCATGTGCCGTACAAGGGCACCGGCGCCGCGCTCTCCGACCTGCTGGGCGGACAGGTTCAGTTGATTTTCGGCAGCCTGCCCTCGATGGTGCCGCAGAATAAATCCGGCAAGCTGCGCGGGATTGCAGTGACTACCACCAAGCGGGTCGGCGCTGTACCGGACATGCCGACCGTCGGCGAAACGCTGCCCGGCTATGAAGCGATCCTGTGGTACGCGGCGTGGGGCCCCAAACACCTGCCGAAAGAAATCGTCACACTTTTGAACACCGAAATCGCCAACGCCATCAAGACGCCGGTCATGCAGGAACGCATGGCGGGCGAAGGGCTCGACCCCGCCGGCGGCCCGCCCCAGCAATTCCGCGATGTCCTGAAACGCGACGTGCCGAAGTGGCAGAAAGTGGTCAAGGACGCCAATATCAAATCGATCCAGTGATCACGCATGCGCGCGCCACTTCGTGCGCAAAAAGCGAACCACGACAGCAGGGTAATCTACCGCCACCAGCGCCACGCACGGGAACAGAAGCAAGGAGCCGCGGTACGCGGTGAAAAAAGCCCACCAACCCTCATCCCTATCCCTTCTCCCGAAATGGGGGAAGGGAACATTTTGCCCCCCTCTCCACTTGATGGAGAGGGGATGGGGGTGAGGACTGCGGGCTTTTTGTTGACCTAATGCGTGCGCAGCTTCCAGCACTCCCCCTGCTGCCACACGCGGCCGTCCTGCTCGAGCTTCAAGAGATGCGCGTGCAGCGAGCGGCGCGCAACCTGGTGCAATCGCGGCGCAGTATCCGCATAGACAATGGGCACCAGTTCATCGAGCGTCGCCGGGTTATGGGCGGCGAATGCATCGACCACTTTCTGCTCGCGCTTTAAGCGATGCGCGATCAGGCGCCGCGCTTCAGCGTGCGGTTCATCGATCGGATGGCCGTGTCCGGGCGCAACGCGCGTGATTTCGAGGGCTAACAGCGATTCGAGCGAGCGCAGATACGCAACCATATCGCCGTCAGGCGGACCGATCACTACGGTCGAACCCTGCATGATGTGGTCGCCGGTAAACAGCAGCTTCTCGCGGTCGAGCAGATAGCACAAATGGTTCGACGCATGGCCCGGCGTATGCACGGCACGCAACGTAAATGCGCCGCAGTCGAGTACGTCACCGCCCTTGAACACGCGATCCGGCGCGAATGCGGCGTCCTGATTACCGTGTTCCGGCGCGCGCATTCCAATCACCTGCGCGCCGCTCGCGGCCTTGAGCGCCCGTGCACCGGGCGAATGATCGAGATGCGTATGCGTGCACAATATCCAGCGCAGACGATCACCCACTACACCCAGCATCGCCTGCAGATGAGCAGCGCTTTCC
>JANNPG010000588.1:0-2273 GCA_031399805.1 Betaproteobacteria bacterium
TTCAGGAAAGTACTTCCGCACGCCCGTTGTTGAGCACCGTCACGCCGCGCGCGGGCACCGTCGACCGGAAGGACACGATAGTGCCAGCACGCCACATTTCGGTGCGGATGGTTTCGCCGGGATATACCGGCGACGAGAAGCGGCCCTCCATGCTCTTGAAGTGGCCCGCATCGTAGCCGCAGCAGGACTTGAGCAGCGCGTGTGCGGCGACGCTAAAAGTGGCGCGGCCGTGCAGGATGGGCATTTTGAAGCCGGCTTTCTGCGCGTAAGCGGGATCGGCGTGCAGCGGGTTGTAGTCGCCTGAGAGGCGGTAGATCAGCGCAGCCTGCGGCAGCGTCGGCAGATCGCACACCATGTCCGGCGGCGTGTCGGGAATCGGATGCTGCGGTTTGCCGGGACCGCTCGGGCCGCCGAAACCGCCGTCGGCGCGGCAGAACGTCGTCGAAGTGAGCGTGCAAATTGTGTCGCCGCTTTGCTTGTCGCGCACCGTGCATTCCGTCAGCAGGAGCGCGCCCTTGTCTTTGCCTTTGTCGAGCACACCGACCACTTTGGTAAGGCCGACGATGGCGCCTTCGACCGGCAGCGGCTTGTGCAGGGTGAAGCCCTGTTCGCCGTGCACGACGTGGCTGCGCGTGATGCCGGTGTTGCCCTGCGCGTGCCACGGACCGGGGTAGCCGAGGATGATCGCCATCGAAGGCAGCGCCTGCAGGTTCTGCTCGTAGACGAACTTCAACTGGTCGGTGTCGCACGGGTCGCCGCCCAGACCGACGCCGAGCGCATACAGTATGGTGTCGCGCTTGCTCAACTGCTGCTCAACTTCAGGAATTTTCCAGTTGATCAAAGCTTCATACCTGATCGCCATGCGATGCAGCTCCCGGACAATGCGCCACGCGGCTCTATCTAAGAGCGCCTAACATAATGAAACGCACACGTGTTTCATTATGTTAGGCGCTCTCATGCAGACCTGCGGACGAGGAATTCGGCGGACGCCGGCACGTGCGTGCCGGGCGCTATTTCGCCTGTATACTATCACACTGAAACGCTCGATTTATCTGCTCAAGGAGACTGCAATGACGATCAAAGTAGGCGACAAGCTGCCGGCGGGCAAACTGTGGGAACTGCCGGTTGAATGGTTTGCGGGCTGCCCGACGGCCGCCGACGAAATATCAATGCTCGACGCAACGAAGGGCAAGCGCATTGTGATGTTCGGACTGCCCGGGGCTTATACCCGGACTTGAAGTGCCCTTCACCTGCCCGGGTTCGTGCAGGCGGCGGAGCAAATCAAGGCGAAAAAAATCGACGAGATCTGGTGCATTTCAGTCAACGATGCATTCGTGATGGCGGCGTGGGGCAGGGACAACAAAGCGTTCGGCAAGGTGCGCATGATGGCGGACGGCAGCGCTTTCTACGCCAAGGCGCTGGGCGTCGAACTAGATCTCATCGCGCGCGGCATGGGTGTGCGCTCGCAACGTTACTCGATGCTCGTCGAAGACGGCGTGGTCACGGCGTTCAATCTCGAGGCGTCGGGCAAGTTCGAAGTGAGCGGCGCGGACAGGATGCTCGCGCAGTTATAGTCGATCGTCATTCCCGCGCGTGAGAGCCTGCCGCGGTAAGTTTTAGGCCGGGGCGGGAATCCAGGACGGTGTCTATTTCTGGATGCCGGCGTGCGCCGGCATGACAAAGTGAAAGAAAGGGCAGGTCATAGGCATGACGTTAGCATCTGTTTCGCATAAACCCGCCGGCAAGTCCACGCGTCCGCTCGCGGATCGCACGCGCTTCAAAGTCTGGAATACCGACAAGTTGCGCCTGACCGATGTCGATCACCAGCATCACGTCAACAACGCGATATTTGCCGTTCTATATACCAGCGTGCGTGCCGATTTTCTCCATATCCACGTGCGTCCGCTGGTGGCGAAGACCGACTTGTTCGCGCTGGTCAAGATCACCATCGAATATCTCGCCGAAATGCATTACCCGGGCGAGGTTGAGGTCGGCATCGCGATCCGGCGCCTCGGCCGCACGTCGCTCACGTTCGCACAGGGCATGTTCAAGGACGGCAAATGCGTTTCGGTGGCGGAAGCGGTGATGGTGGTGCTCGATCCCGCCACGCGCCGCGCGAAATCGCTGCCGCCCGGAGCGGCGGCGGAGCTCGCGCGATTTATCGACGCCGGAGATTGAGTGGTCCCCAGTCACTGTTACCGATGCGATTCCTCGCTTACGCCTTCCTCTTCTGTCTGATTGCGCTCCCGCTCGCCATCGGCGGCGCGGCTTAT
>JANNPG010000598.1:0-2677 GCA_031399805.1 Betaproteobacteria bacterium
ATCGTGCAGCTTGGCTTGCTGAGCTTCGAGTGCCGCCGTATGTTTTTATCGCTGATGTGCCGGGCATCGACGGTACCCAGCTTGCCGTCCTTTCCCGGGTAGCGATAGGCAAAAGCCCATTGCTTGCCCACGACCTCGACGACCGCCGCATCTTCCGGGACGGTGACGAAATTCGCCCATACAAACAAGCCGGGCGCCAACATGGCGGCGACGCCCACTGCGGTCAATCCGACCAGCCACGCTTCCAGCTTTTTATTCTCGGGTTCGTAGGCCGCCCGTTTATCCTTCCGGTAGCGGAAGCGGACCACGCAGTAAGCCATAAACAAATTGACCGCGACGAAGACAAACCCCGTGATCCAGAACGTGAGGCTGATCGTGTCGTCGATGGTGCCCCAATTGGAGGCGATCGGCGTGAAATACCACGGACTCAGAAACTGAAAAAGGACGGAGCCAACGACCAGTAAAACCAGTACGATTGCGATGACCATAACTTATTACTCACTCCACTGAATGTAAGCTACGACCTTACAACAAATATTGTATCGTGAACTTATTGTCAACGCGGACGATAGAGAGTTATTGCGACGGGCGGCCAAAGCGTACCCGGATTCCACCCCCACCGTGCGCTCCATTCAACCGCCCCCCAAACACGCTGACGCGCGAAACCCTTGCGGAATCTATCACATACGGCGCCCCCTAGGCAACCAAGAAGCCGAGCGGAATTTTCAGGATTAAGTTTCGCAAAGCCCGTCTTTGCATTGGCCGTGTTCAGGCAAGGCTCGATAGATCGAGCAGAGTAGCAATGCGCGACGGATCGGGTGCCGCCATGAATTCGATTTCACCCAGAAGCGGCGCGGCGAGCCGCCCGGTTAGCGCGCGGATATTTTCCCCGGCAACCGCCATGGCGGGGTCGACACAATTGGCAACCCAGCCGGCGAGCTTGAGCCCGCGCGCGCGTATGGCTTGCGCCGTCAGCAGCGCATGATTGAGGCAGCCCAGCCGCAAGCCGACCACCAGAATCACCGGCAGCGCGAGGTATCGCGCCAGATCGGCAGCGTCTTCATGACGGTTTAGCGGCACACAAAAACCGCCGGCGCCTTCAACGATCACTACATCCGCCGCCGCCGCAAGTTGCGCAAACGCCTGCGTGATCGTTGCGAGTTCGATCGTGACGCCGGCCTGTGCGGCCGCGATATGCGGTGCGATCGCCGGCTCGAAACAATACGGGTTCACGAGCCTGAGGTCGGCGTCTACGTTGCCCGCAGCGCGCAGCAGCCGCACGTCGTCGTTCATGAGGCCCTCGCGGCTACGCGCCGCGCCCGCCGCCACCGGCTTCATGCCGATTACGGATTTGCCGAGGGCGGCAAATCCGTAAAGAAGGGCGCAACAGACCAGCGTCTTGCCGACGCCGGTATCGGTGCCGGTAACGAAAAATCCGTAAGGCGTAAGGCGTGAGGCGTGAGGCGTCAAGTCAAGACTCCTTGCGCGGCTTGATATCGATCACGCGCCGGCCATCCGCGGTGACGCGCGGCTGCGCCACCCACGCGTGGCCGTAGATTACTTCAAAGGTCGCCGGCAGCTTGCCGTCACGGCGAAATGCCTCGTAATTGCGCTCGGCCGCCGCGAGTGTCGCGCGCGCCGTCATGCCCGGCGGGCGGCCGGCCGTAACGTTGTGCGCGCCGATCGCCTTCAAATCGCGCATGACGGCCCGCACGTCGGCGTAGGTCAGCGTAATGTATTCCATATCCATCACCGGGTCGGCGAATCCGGCGTGCACCAGCATGTCGCCGAGATCGTGCATATCGATGAAACGGTTGACGTGCGTATAGCGGTCCGCACCCGCGTAGGCCGCGCGCAGTTCTTTCAGCGTGTCGGGACCGAAAGTACTGAACATCAACAAGCCGCCGGGCGCCAGCACGCGCCGCAACTCTCCAAATGCGCGCGGCGGCTCGTTCACCCACTGCAACGCAAGGTTCGACCACACGAGGTCCACCGCGGCGGACTGCAGCGGCAGCGCTTCGATGTCCGCGCATACCGGCACGGCGCCGCGCCCCAGCGCGCGCTGCCACCATGGCAAGCGTGCACAGGCCCGCCGCACCATGCCCGCCGCGATGTCGAGCGCGTAGAGCGCCGCTCGCGGATAGCGCGCGCGCAGCGCCGCGATGACATTGCCGCTGCCGCACCCCGCATCGAGTATCGCGGCGGGGTGCAGCTTGACGAAATCAAGCCGCGACAGCATGCGCCGGCATACCTCGTGTTGCAGCACGGCCGCCGCGTCGTAGCCGGCAGCAGCTTTTTCAAACGCACGCCGCATGAGGCGCTTGTCGAGCGTGAGTTCGTTAGCCACCACAGAACTCCGCGATTCGTCGTGCAACGAGCCGCGGTTGCGCAATGAACGGTGCATGCGCGGCGCCGGCGATAACCTCCAACGCTGAATGTGGCAAACCACGCTGCATGAATACCCCGGCGGCAAGCGGCACCACCGTATCGCGCTCGCCGTGCAGTATCAGCACCGGCTGGCCAATATGCGGCAGATCGGCGCGCAAATCCGTTTGCATCAGTATCCGCAAACCCGCGGCCAGACACGCGGCGTCGGGCAAGCTATGCGCCGATACCATTTTGCGCAGCCGCCGGGCGACCGCACGCGCCGCCGTATCGCCTTGCGCCTGCAGCAGGA
>JANNPG010000655.1:0-4786 GCA_031399805.1 Betaproteobacteria bacterium
GCCCATTTCGCGGTTTCTTTTTTGATGAGGTCGCCGAATTCGGCGGGCGTGCTGCCAAGGCAGGTGTTGCCGAAGGTGGTGAATTTTTCCAGTAATGTCGGCGACGAACAGGCCTTGTTGATTTCCGCGTTAAGCCTGGCGACGATGGCTGCCGGCACACGTGCGGGCACGATTACGCCGGTCCATACCGTGACGTCGTAACCCGGCACGCCCGCTTCGGCGACGGTCGGAATGTCGGGAAACGGTCCCGCGCGCGTGGTGCCGGTCACCGCCAGTCCGCGCAGCCGGCCCGCCTTGACCAGCGCGGTGATCGACGTGAGGTTGTCGAACATCAATTGCACCTGGCCGGCGATCAACTCGGTCTGCGCGACGGTGACCGCTTTGTACGGCACGTGCACCATCTTTATGCCGGTCATTTGCTTGAACAATTCCGCGCTCAGGTGGATGGTCGTGCCGTTGCCGGGCGATGCATAGATCAGCTTGTCGGGATTGTTTTTGCCGTATTCGATCAGCTCGCGCACCGATTTGACCGGCAGCGACAGCGTGACCGCAAGCAGGTTCTGCGAGTTCGTGAGCCGCGCCACGGGTTGCAGGTCGCGCCCCGCTTCGTACGGCCAGTTGGGCACCAAGCTCTTGTTGATCGCGAGCAGCGGCGTGTTGCCGTAACCTATCGTATAACCATCCGGGTTTGCGCGGACCAGCATTTCCATGCCGATGGCGCCGCTGGCGCCGGCCCGGTTGTCGACCACCACCTGCTGGCCGAGTTGTTTGGTGAGTTCTGAGGCGAGTATGCGCGCGAGCGCGTCGGCGCCGCCGCCGGCGGCTGACGGCACGATATAGCGAATCGGCCGCTCCGGATAAGCGGCCGCCACGGCGGGCGCGAAGACCGCCAGGCAAGCAATGGCCAGGCCGCACAGCCGGCGCGCGCAACGCCGCAACTGCGAATCGAAATTTTTCATGGCAGGTATCCGGATATGTGGAATGCAGAATCGGGGCTGCCAGTCTAGACTGGCGCTGCTGCGGATTCAAGGCAAGAGTCCGCCGGGCTCGTTCGGGCTTCGTGCGTGCAAGAGCGCGCGACCGCGTGACGAATCTGTAAAATACGCCGAACTTTTCAACACGCAGGCACGGAATGCGGATAGTCGTATTAGGCGGTTACGGGAACTTCGGCGCGCGCATCTGCGGCGCACTCTCCGCGCGCGACCACGTAGAGGTGATCGCCGCGGGCCGCGACCCCGAGCAAGGCTGCCGCGCCGCCCAACTCGATGCGCGCATCGGGCACGCGCGCATCGATCTCGCCGCGCCCAATTTTGCGAGTGCGCTGAATGATCTTGCGCCCGCTATCGTCATTCATTGCGCCGGGCCGTTCCAGGGCCAGGGCTATCACGTCGCGCACGCGGCGATCGCCGCCGGCGCGCATTACATGGATCTCGCCGACGGACGCGACTTCGTCGCTAATTTCGCCGAACGCGTGCACCCGGCGGCGCGCGCGGCCGGCGTGCTCGCCGTCTCCGGCGCGAGTACCTTGCCCGCGCTGTCCTCGGCGGTGATCGACAGCGTTGCGAAGCGCTTGAAGCAACCCGCTGAAATCCGGATTGTGATCGCGCCTCCGCAGCGCGCGCCGCGCGGTGCGGCGACGATGGCGGGCGTAGTCAGTTACGCGGGCAAGCCGTTTAAATGGCTGACCGGCGGCGAATGGATCGATGCCTACGGCTGGCAGGAATTGCGCCGCGTCAATATTGCCGGATTGGGCGCACGGTGGGCGGCGGCGTGCGACGTGCCCGACCTCGCATTGCTGCCGGCGCGTTATCCTGGCGTCGAAACCGTCGAATTCCGCGCCGCACTCGAACTGGGCATTCAGCACCTCGCGTTGTGGCTTGCGGCGGGACTGCGCCGCCGCGGTGTCGAACTGCCGCTCGAACGCCGGGTACTGGCGCTCGGCAGAGTTGCAACCGCGCTGAACTGGTTCGGCAGCGAGCGCGGCGGCATGCTGGTGAGCGTGATCGGCACGCGCGATGACGGCAGCCGCGCGCGCATCGATTGGCATCTGACGGCGGAAGCGAATCATGGCCCTGAAATTCCGTGCATGGCGGCGATCCTGCTCGCGGGAAAACTCATCCGCGGGGAAATCGCCACGCGCGGCGCTTTCCCGTGCATGGGGTTTCTGACGCTTGCCGACTTCGAGTCCGAATTCAAGCGCTGGCGGATTGCGACCGTGGTGAAGGAGGGCGCGGCATGACCGTATTTCCGGGCAAAGGCTATAACGAGATCAAGGTCGGCGACACCTTCGGCGCGGCGGTGACGATCACCGACGCGCATCTGGTGCTGGCGGCGGGACTGATTGGCGATGCGCATCCGCTGCACATCAACCAGCAATTCGCCGAGCAGACGCGCTTCGGCGGGCGCGTGTTACATGGCGTTTTCACCGGCGCTCTCATCGGCGGGCCGGTGGGCACTTTCTTCGCCGGCACCGGCATCGCCTACCTCGAGCACAACTGCCGCTTCACCAACCCGGTGCGGCCGGGCGATACGATTACGACCACGTGGACGATTGCAGACAAGCACGATAAGCCGAAACATCAGGGCGGGCTCGTGAGTCTGCGTGGAATCTGCCGCAATCAGAATGATGAGGTCGTCGTAGAGGCGGAAGCGAAGATGCTGGTACGCAACACCCGTTGAGCTTTTGTGTAAGCACGACGCCTGGTTTCACTCGCGACTATTCGTCGCAGACATTAATTCGATTGGCGCGAGCCGGGCGGCCGCTGCTTCAGCGTTTTTTTGTATTCCGACGGCCGCGTGTCGTGCTTTGGGCAGACGGGTGACGGATTTCCAGACATCGTTTCTGCAGCGTTAGGCGCGTTTCACCGCTGGAGTGTGCGGTTTGCCACGCGGTCTGTGCGTTCAATTCCGCGTTTGGCCATAGCCTGAGTCGGGCACGCGGTTTGCGTTGAGAGGTGTGAGGTCGGCTGAAACAGACGAACTGTTTCACGATCAACTCGTCAGGAGCGGAATTATGTCACTTATGTCGTGCGGTCGCCCGCCATGCACCGGGAAATGGGCGAGTTCGCCTACGGGGGTAATGAACGCACTTAAAGGCCAGCAGGACACCTGTGAAGAGTGCCCGAACAAAAAAGCCCTCGAGTTAGTGGCTTTGCAATACAAGTCGCATCACCCGCAATGGTGGGTGGTCGACGGCACGGTAGTGATTCCGATCTGGGTGCAGGAACGCCTGCGTGGCGAGTTCCATCGCGTGGACGAAACCGTTTCTGAGCGCAGTGCATTGGATCGTCTCGACCCGCCTTTTGGTTGATGGCCGGCGGGCTTCTCACCCTGAACGGCGTGTGTCGCAACCAGAAAAACGAGATGGTCGTCGAAGCCGATGCGAAGATGCTGGTGACGTACCGTCAAGGCGGGTGTCGAACGCTGGCGTTCGTGCGATTGGCGCCGGCAGAGTATTGAAGGCGCCGGGTTCAGGCTGCGGCGGTGACGCTCTTGACAGTCGTAAGGTGACTGGTAATGCGCTCCGTGATGTCACGCCGCACCTGGTTGAAATCGATCGCCGATACCTCGCGTGGGCGCGCGAGTTCAATTCGGCTGTCATTTTCGATGCGCCCCGGTCCCGCCGTCATCACCACGACGCGATCGGCAAGCACCACCGCTTCCTCGACCGAGTGAGTGACGAAAACGACGGTTGCCTTGGTGCGCTGCCAGATCTCGAGCAACTCCTGCTGCATTTGCTCGCGAGTGAGCGCGTCGAGCGCGCCAAACGGCTCATCCATAAGCAGGATATCGGCGTCATTTGCGAGCACGCGCGCGATCGCAACGCGCTGCTTCATGCCGCCGGAAAGCTGGCTCGGATAGTAATCTGCAAACTTGGCCAGCCCCACCATGTCGGTGTAGCGTGCCGCGATTTCATCGATTTTGTCCTTCGACAGGCCGCGCTGCCGGGGACCGAAGCCGATATTTTGCTTGACCGTGAGCCACGGAAACAGCGCGAAATCCTGGAACACCATGCCACGCTCGGGCCCGGGGCCGGTTATCGGCGTGCCGTACATTTCGACTGTACCGGCGGATGCCGTCTCGAATCCCGCAATGATCCGCAGCAGCGTCGACTTGCCGCAGCCGGAGGCGCCGATCAGACAGACGAATTCGCCTTTGTTGATCGTTAGATTAATATCGCGTAGCGCTTCCACGCTGCCGCCCTTCACGTCAAAATACTTCGACACGCGGTTGATCGTGAGGGTAGGACACGCCGCTTTCGTCCCGGCATTACTCATGATGCTGGGGACTCCAGGCCAGTAGACGGTTATTCAGCATGACGATCAGCCAGTCGGTCAAAAAACCCAGCACTCCGATCACGATCATGCCTACGATGGCAAGGTCGGTGCGCGAAAGGTTACGCCCGTCCATGATCACCGAGCCGAGGCCCGTGGGTACCCCCGTCATCTCGCCCACCACGATGAGGATCCACGCGAAGCCGTGGCCGAGGCGCAGGCCGTTGAAGATGCTCGGCAGCGCCGCGGGCAGCACCACCTGGCGGAACATGCGCGAGCCGTCGCAGCCCAGCATCGACGCGGCCTCGAACAGCTTTGCGTCCACCGAGCGCACGCCGAAGATCGTGTTCAGCAGCACCGGGTAGAACGCGCCGAGGAATACCAGGAACACCGCCGAGCGCGGGCCGAGGCCGAAGAACACCATCGACAGCGGCAGCCAGGCGGTGACCGGGATCGGCCGCAGCAGCGACAGCGTCGGATCGAGCAGCTGCCTGAACACCGGCACCTTGCCG